>NZ_CANPWG010000038.1 GCF_947581915.1 Candidatus Palauibacter scopulicola | reverse complement strand
CCCGCCAGTACTCGTACAGTGCGACCATCCAGTAGGGCGTGGTGTCCGCGTGGTAGTACGCGTACGGGTAGACGTCGAACCACGGGAGGCGCGCCGCCGCCTGGGAGATCTCGTGCGTGATCTTGCCGTCTTCGCGCTGGTATCTCGCGAGAAAGGCGAGTTCCTCCGCCACCAGCTCCCACTGGCCGAGCGCATCCATGGCGAAGCTCGTCTGCGCCGCGTCGCCGCCGAAGAACCAGCCGAACCCGGGACGGGTCCCGTTGCGCGACAGGCCCCAGCCGGCGACGAACCCGCACCCGAGGTCGGGACTGCAGACGCGCTGCTCCTCCAGGTTGATCTTCGCCCACTCCAGGGCGAGATCGAGCCGTGGATCCGGCGACTCGATGGAGACGGTGGAGGCGAGCACCGAGTCGGCCCACGCCCGTTTGGCGTCGTACAAAGAACGGGCTTCGGCGATCAGCCGGTCGTAGCTGGCGAAGACCTCCTCCCGGGGCGCAGTTCCCCCCACCACCGCGATCGGGATGAACTCCCGGCGCGCGCGTTCCGGGTCGACCGGGATCACCATGGTGCGCGGCGCCTCGCCCAGTTGATGCGCCGGGTGCTCCACGGAGTTCGCGGCCCACGGCGACCCGACGACGGCGTTCGTCTCCTGCAGGCTCTCCGACAGCACGAAGGCGCGCCGTTCCGCATCCCAGTAGGCGTACTGCCCCCCGAGCGAACCCGGCCACATGTAGTTCAGCACGGGCTCGAACTCGGCGATGATCTCGAGCGGTTCGGGGCTCTCCACCTCGAGCAGCACCAGGAGGCCGGGGAGGTCGGCGGGCGCAAGGATGTGCTGGCGCACCTGGAAGGCCGCGTGGCTGTAGGCGATCGTCGTGAGTTCAGGCCGCACGTGTACCGTGCGCGCGACGGCGCTACCCGCGATCGGCGCTCCGTAGGCCGGGGTCGAGAAGCCGAGCCGAAACCCGTTTCCGACCTTGACGGGGTGGACCCACAACTCCGCCTCTCCGGTCTCGAGGCCGAGCCACGCCGACCGGGGCCCGGTCACCCCCAGGTATTCGCCGGGACGCACGGGGCCCGTGAGTTCGATCGGCGACGATGCGATCTCGAAGCGCGGAACCCTGGCCGCGGTCTGGCCGGAACCGTTCGCCGGCAGACCGGCGGCCATCGCGGCCAGGAGCAGGAGGAGCGAGGCCCGCGGCGCAGAATTCAGAGTCATCGCCCGTATCCCTCACTTTCTCGAGATCCGTTCCCGGCCCACCGCCAACACACGAGTGTACACTAGTTGACGCGCCAGCGGGACCGAAACCAAGTTCGCCAGCATGGCTACCTACAGCGATGCGCTGCCGCCGTTTCCCGAAGGCTGGTACTTCATCGGAGACCGCGCCTCCATCGAGCGCGCGAAGCTCATCGAGAAGACGTGGATGGGCGAGGAAATCGTCGCCTGGGCCGACGACGAGGGCCGCATCTGCGTGGCGGACGCCTTCTGTCCCCACCTGGGCTCGCACATGGGACCGAGCACGGGCGGCCTGGTCCGCGATGGCTGCCTCGTCTGTCCCTTCCACGGGTTCGAGTTCGACACGACCGGCCAATGCGTGGCCACGCCCAATGCCCCGCCCCCGAAGGCCGCGAGGTTGAAGCTCTACGAGACCCGCGAGATCCTCGGCATGATCTTCGCCTGGTGGGGGAGCGGCGGCCGAGCCCCCCAGTGGCACCTGCCGGACGAACCACCCACCGGCGCCCAGTGGACCGGGCTCCGATCCTGCAAGCTGCGGTTTCGAGGCCATCCCCAGGAGACGACGGAAAACTCCGTGGACGTGGAGCACCTCGAGTACACACATGGCTACCACGACGTGGAGCCGACCGACTTTTCCGTCGACGGCGCCTACCTGAAGAGTTGTTTCGACTTCAAGGCGGTGCGCCGGATCCTGGGTCTGGTGGACATTCATTCCGAAGTCTCGGTCATCACGCACGTCCACGGACTCGGCTACTCCTTCGTCGAGATTCACGAGAAGTCGGTCGGCATAAGGTCGCGCATGTGGGTGCTTACGACGCCCGTCGACGGCGAATTCGTGGAGTTGACGATGGTCAATCAGGTGCGGGAGATCCGGAAACCGGGGCGGTTCATCTCGGGCCTGGGCTTCCTGCCCGTGCCGCTGCGCCACCGGGTGCTGAATTACTTCATCCTCCGCGAGGAGAGGCGGTTCGTCCTGCAGGACATCGTGATCTGGGACAGGAAGCGCTACCGGTCTCCCCCGCGGCTTTGCCGGACGGACGGCCCCATCGGGAAGTACCGCCGACACTGCCGACAGTTCTATCCGGACCCGGCGATGGCGCCTCGAAGCCCTGACCGCAGCGCCGACTAGGGCTTGCGCGCCAGGAAACAATACAGGGGCGTGAAGATGCCCGTCTTGCCGCCTGCGACGTAAGCCTCCGCGGTTCGGTCAAGGAGTCGAACCACCTCCGCCGAGCCCTTCGGAAAGAACCGCAGCACCTCGGCCAACTTCGACCCCGCGATGAACGCCTTGCGGCCCCAGGGGAGCCTGCGCACCGCGTTCCCCAACGTCCCGTGCCGACTCTCCATGGGTTGATACCAGGGCGTAGCGGGTCCTTCCCGGACCTCCCAGTCACTCCCCTCGATGACCTGGAATCCCGCCCCTTCGAGAGCGCGATTCACTTCTCCGAACGTGGCGATGTCGTGCAGCGCGATACCGCGCATGAGCTCCCGCTTGATGGTCCGGTGCCGGCCGTCCCGCGGATCGAACCGGTCCGTCAGGCACATTTCCTGGCCCCAGAACAGGGCGCCCGGCTTCAGTACGCGGAATACCTCCGCGAACGCGCGTTGCTTGTCCTGCGCATGGCACGTCGACTCGATCGCGTAACCCGCGTCGAAGGTGTCGTCCTCGATGGCGCTCATGTCCTCGAAGCTGCGCTTCCTGAAATCGGTCATGTGCTCCAGCCCCGCCTCGGCGTTCAGCTTCTTCGCCTCCCCCAGCTGGATCTCATTGATGTTGATGCCCACGACCCTGACACCCGCCTCGCGGACGACTCGGCGCATGGGGCCGCCGATTCCACACCCGACGTCGATCACCTCCATGCCCTGTTGCAGCTCCAACATGGAGATCATCGCCCGCTGGTGCCGGAGCTTGGACTCCTCCAGGCTTTCACTGGGCGTGAGGGGCGCGAAGTGCAGGGATTCGCCCCAGCCGTACACCATGAAGCCGTTGCACAGCTCGTAGTAGTCCCTGACCGTTTCCGCGTGGTCGTAGGTGCCCGCGCCCGCAGCCTCCGATGCCGCTCGATCAAGCCAGCCTTCGAGGTGCCGGACTCGACGCGCGACGCCCGATCCCGCGTGCGCAGCTCTCAGCGCTTTCGACAGTTTGCCGAGTCGCATTGTGGGGGGGCTCAGGCGGGCAGCTCCCGCCTCTGCTCGGCGATGCGGAACCTGACCTTCTTGCTCGGCTTCAGCGATGGAAGCGGATTGAAGCGGAGCTTCCGGGCGTATTTCGCCGGCGACACCTCGATCGTGAAATAGTGCGCCAGCATCAACAGGTTGGCCGCCAGGTGCATCTCCATCCAGCGGGTGCCGAGACATTTGTGCGTACCCAGCCCGTACGGGGCGAACCCGAGACTGTGATGCTCACGACGCGACGGCAGGAAGCGGTCGATGTCGAACCTGTGGGGTTCGGGAAAGATGTCGCTCATGTAATGCGTGGCGGTCATGGCGATGTGGACCCGTTCCCCCAGGGGCAACTCGTAGTTCTCGACCGTGCAGGTATTCATCACGTTCCGAACGGACATGGACACGATCGGGTACATGCGCATGCACTCCATGAGGAAGCGATGCGTCACGTCGATGTTGGCGGGGGTGAAATCCTCTTTTTCGGGGTCACCGTTGGCAAACAGCGCATCCGCTTCGGCGCGGATCCTCTCGTAGAGCGCCGGCTGCGATACCATGGCGTAGACTGCGAGGCTGAACGTGTCGCCGAGGTACACGCTGGCAATCAGAGCCGCGGAAAAAGCGAAGAGCAGGTTGGACTCCGGGAGAAACTGCGGGTCGCTGGCATGCAGGCTGAGATAGTCGTCCACCAGGTTCCGCGGGCTGTCCACGCGTTGGGCGGGAGTATGGACGCTCAAGATCCGCTTCATCAGCGTGTCCAGGACGGCCGCCCGACGCCTCATGCCCGGGGTATGCAGCGTGAACCTGGGCAGGATCCTGGCGATGTGCACGCTGAGGGCCCGCTCCTTGTAGACCATCAGGTCGTCCATGAGATCCTGCGTGTCGACGCCGATGAACAGCGGCGACAGCTGGGCGTTCACCATGGCCCGGCCCATGGACGTGGCGCGGTAGGAGTCCCCGACCGTCAGGGTCGACATGTACGCGCGCCCCCTGCCGTAGAGGTCGTCCAGCTGCCCTGCAAGTCTCGTGCGGGAATAGGCCGGCGACAGGAACTTGCGAAGCCGGAAGTGGTCGGCCCCGTCCAGAGCGGGCAGAACGCCGGCCGCGCCGTAGACCTTCTCGAAGTCGGCGAAGTAGTCCCTGGTCCTCAGGTACATGCGCCCGCGCTTTTGCATCCATTCATTCGTCTCGAGTCCGGCCAGGAAGATCATGCGCTTCGAGAAGGGCGGGCGGATCTGGAACACCGGGCCGTACTCCTCCGCGAGACTGCCGAAGAGCGCGTTCAGGTTGCCGTCGCGAACATGCGGGTTGCGCATCAGCCTGGTCAGCGGAACCGTCGGAATCTTCTTGGCGAGAGCAGTATGTCTCCGGATCGGACCGACGAGGTTCTCGGAGACCACAGCGGCGATGGACCGGCCGATCAGGTCCAACTGACAGATCCACTTGATGCGCTCCTCCGCCGCTTCATCGAGTTCGAAGATCAGGCGAAACACATCGCAGGTGTTGACGAGGCACACGATGACGGCGTCTCTCGGTTCGGGAACCTCGTCGGCGAAGATGACGTTGCCGATGCGCGCCTTGATGAACTGGTCAGTCGCGTCTTCCTCGAACATCCCGTACTGCTGCCGATGCATGACGGGGGGAGCCAGCGTCCAGAATTCGCCCTCGTGGTGTTGGAGGATCCCCCGTTCAACCAGGCGATCCAGGGTCAGGTCGACAACCGATTCGGCGCGGGGGGCGAGCCGTTCGACCCAGTACCGGGCCGTGTGTTGGACCGGTTCGTCCGCAATCTCCTTCAGGATGGGATCCAGGACGGGATCGCCCGTCTCGGCCCGGTCCACCACGTACAGGGATGTCAGGTCCGAGTCGAGCCGCGACCGGAAGGAGAGTTCCGCCAGCACCCCGCCGACCACGGCGCAGTTCAGCTGCCAGCCGGGGACCTGATGGAAGTAGCCTCCCTTCTCGTCGAGAAGCATCAGGATGAGTTCGTCGACGAGGCTCAGGGATTCGACCTTCAGACTCTGCACCGTCATTTGTCGGTTCTCGCCTCGCCGCGGTCGACGTGCACTATGCGGCGCTCGGAATCGAAGGACGCCGCGACGGCATCAAGCGCAGATGTAGAGTGCATAGCGCCGGAACCACCATCATAAGTATGGCCGTTATGAAGAGAATGCCGCAACCGAGCGAAGCGGCAAACGGTATCAGGAACTGGGCCTGGATCGCGCGCTCGAGGATCAGGGGCGTGAAGCCGAGGAACGTGGTCAGGGAAGTGAGCATGATCGGACGAAAACGCCCCTTTGCCCCCTCCATGATCGCGGTTCTCGGCGGGACGCCTTCCCGGAGTTTCTGATCGATGAAATCGATCATGACCAGGGAATCGTTCACCACCACGCCGCTCAGACCGAAGATCCCCATGAAGGAGACGGCGCTCAGGGCTACTCCCAGGATCCAGTGGCCCAGGATCACGCCGATGAACCCGAAGGGGATGACGGCCATGATGATGAACGGCTTGGTGTATGAACGGAGGGGGATGGCGAGGAGCGCGAAAATCAGGATCAGCGCGACCGCGAAACCGCGGTACAGCGCGTCGATGGACTCCAGCTGCTGCTGCTGCTCGCCCCCGAACGTGTATGTCAGGCCCGGGTACGCCGCGGCCAGGTCCGCGAGGATCGAACCGGCCAGGATCTCGTTGGCTTCGTCGCCGGAAATCACCGAGGCGTCCACATCGGCGGTGACGGTGACGACGCGCTGGCCATCCCTGCGCCGGAGGGCCGAGGGCGATACGCCCGGGATCAGCGACGCCACACTGACCATCGGCACCTCGTCCCCGCCCGGCGTCCGGAGCAGGTAGCCCTCGATATCGGTAATCGAGTTTCGCTCTTCGGCGGGCAGCCGGACGTAGACTCGTACCTCTTCCCGGCCGCGCTGCACCCGGACGGCTTCCGCGCCGAAGAACGCGGCCCTCGCCTGTCCCGCCAACTCCTGCACGGTGAGACCGAGCGTGCGCGCTTCGGGCCGCAACTCGAGCTGAACCTCCGGGATGCCCGGGGCGTGATCCGACCGTATGTCGTAGACGCCCCTCACGCTGCGGAGTCCGTCGACCACCGAGCCGGCGATCCCGGCGAGGCGCTCCGGGTCCGGGTGTGACAGTACGACCTCGACCGGGTTCCCCAGGGTGAAGATCTCGCCGCTGAAGGTGATGCCGCGGACGTAGGGCAGCACACCCACCTCCTCCCGCCACGCCTGCACGACGTCTCCGGTGGAGATCCGCCTCTGCTGCGCACCGAGGAGTTTGAACTCGATGGTGGCGATATTGGCCTGCGGATTGAGGGTGGGCTGCGGGTTGAGTCCGCCCTCGATTCTCGATCCCAGTCCGACGGTCACGGTGACACCGGTCAGCAGCGGCGGCGCGTCCGCGGGGCGGCTTCGAGAGAGTTGTTCGATGACCCGGTGGCCCGCGGCCTCCAGCTCCAGCGCGACTTCGTACGTTCGCGGAGCGGTGGCCCCATCGGGCATCTCCAACACGACCGTCACGATATCGCCCTCCACGTCGTCGGCCAGCGTGGTGGGGACGATTCCCGCGGGCAGCAGGGAAATGCTCAGCACGAGCAGTGCAACGGCCCCCGTCATCGTCACCCCGGGCCGGGCCGTGGCGAACCGCAGGGCCCGGTCCAGGGGCCCCTGGATGAACCGCTGCAGTTGGGCGTCGACACGACTCTGGAGTCGCGAGAAGAATCGGTCGAACGCGTTGGCCGGCACCCAGTCCGGACCGGGCAGGTGGGACAGGTGGTTCGGCAGAACGAACAGCGATTCCACCAGCGAAAACAGCAGCATGGCGATCATGATGATCGGCAGAGCCCGCCATACGTCACCGACGCCGCCGGGGATGAACAGCAAGGGGACGAAGGCCACCACCGAAGTGAGAACCGCGAACGTCAACGGCACCTTGATCCGCCGGACGCCCCGGATCGCGGCCGCGACCCCCGGGGTCCCCTGATTGCGTTCGTGTTGAATGTGCTCGGCCACAACGATGGCGTCGTCAACGACGATCCCAATGGCGAGGACAAAGGAGAAGAGGCTGATGGTGTTGATCGCCACGTCGAATGCCATCATGGCGGCGAGCGCGCCTACACCCGAAACGGCGAGGCCCACGGCGACCCACAGGGCGAGCCGAACCTGGAGAAAACAGGCTCAGTGCGACCAGCACCAGCAACAAACCCAGAAATCCGTTCTTCAGAAGAAGATCGGCGCGTTCCTCGTAGGCCTGGGATTCGTCGTTCCACAGGGTGATGCCCACGCCGTCCGGCAAGGCCGGGATCACCTCGTTCGCCAGGTGCTCGCGAACCGTCGTGGCCACATCCATCACCTGCTCGCCACCGGCCCGATAGACCTCGACGAATACGGCGGGCCGGTCCTGATGGCGGACGATCAGGTCTGCCTCCTGGAACCCGTCGCGGACCTCGGCAATGTCGCCGAGGCGCACGACCGTGCCGTCGCGGCCGCTGAGAAGGACGATCTCCTCGAAGTCCTGCTGGTCGTAGTTCTGCCCGAGGGTCCGCACCCGAACCTGGGATTCCCGCGTGTCGATGCTGCCGGCCGACAAGTCGAGCGAACTGCGGCGGATCGCCCCGGCAACGTCGGTGAGGGAGAGTCCCAGGGCTCTGAGGCGGTGAAGCGATACCTCGATGGAGATCTCGTAGTTCCGGACCCCGCTGACCTCGACCTGGGAGACGGAGGGTAGCGCGGCGAGGTCATCCTCGATCCGATGCGCCAGTTCCTTCAGCGAGCGCTCGGAGACGTCGCCGTGGACGATGAGCCGCATCATGCTGAAGCGGTTGTCCATCTCCTGGAAGCGCGGACGTTCGGCTCCGGCCGGGAAGGACTGGATGCGATTGACGGCAGATTCGATGTCGTCCAGGGCCCGATCCATGTCCGTACGGGAATCCATCTGGATCCGCACGGAGGCAATGCCCGGAGCCGCCAGGGACTTGACGGCCCTCACGTCATCGAGCCCGCTGACCTGGTCCTCGATCTTGACGACGATCGACTCCTCGATCTCCTCCGGCGTGGCGCCGGGATAGGCCATCGAGACTTCGATGTGGTAGAAGGGGGTGATGGGCCAGGCTTCCCGCTCGAGGCCGGTCAGGGCCACGAGTCCGGCCGCGACGATGCCCATCATCAGGAGATTGGCCGCGATGCCGTTGCTGGCCATGTAGGCGAGCGGGCCGGACCGCTCGCGGCGGTCGTCCGGCTCGGGACCCGCGTCGGGATTCATCGCGCCGGGTCGGTCTGGACGCGCATCCCTTCGGTGGCGAACTGAAGTCCACCGGTGACTACCGCCTGGCCGCCCCGCAGGGCGCCGGTGACGAACACCGCATCGTTGGCGCGTTGCAGCACCTGAACCGGAACGATGCTCACGACGCCGTCGCCGTCCACCGTCCAGACTTCGTTGCCGGGTTGCAGCGCAGCTCGCGGGATCCGGAAGTAGTCCTCCGGTGAGATTCCCTCGATCTCCACCTCCACGAACTTGCCGACCAGCAACGGAGGATCGCCCCCGACGGCGGCGGACGGGCCCGCCGGCGCGCTTGGGTCGAACGGGTCCGGCACGCGCACGATCACGTCGATGGTGCGTGTCTGCGCGTCAACGGAAGTCTCACCCCGATCCACGTAGCCCTCCCAGGCGTACGTGGCATCCCCGTAGTGGGCGACCACACGAGCCGCTACGTCCCGTGCCCCGTCCCCCGCCTCAAGCCCCCACAATCCGGGGACCAGGGCGGCGTCGGCGTCGGAGAGGGGAACGACGACCTCCACCGCCCCCGAAGCGAAGAGGCGTCCGACGGGCTGCCCGGGGTTCACGACCTGCCCCGCATCGACGGATTCCTCGCGCACGAAGCCATCGAACGGCGCGGTGACCCGGGTCCTGGAGAACGCGAGTTTCGCCTCCTCAAGCCGGGCCTGATCCCGGCTCAGCGCGGCGCTGGCCGCTTCCAGCTGAGGCTCCCTCAGCGTGAGCGGACTCGCCTCGGCCGGCGGAGGCCCCGTCTCGCGCCGCTCCACGTACAGTTCATACTGGGCGCTGGCGATCGTTGCCCGTTCCTGTTCCTCGAGGAAGGCGACGCGGCTGGCCGCGACGTTCGCTTCCGCTACCTGCACGCGGTAGGCGTAATCGGCTTCTTCGATGCGGAAGAGCGTCTCGCCCGCCTCCACGCGCCCTCCACTCTGGAATCGCGGACTCACCCGGACGACCTTGCCGCCCACCTGCGGTGCGACGTCGATCTCCTCGCTTGGCCGCACGGTGCCGGATCCGAACACGGGTATGGCACCCGATCCGGCCACAACGTTGGCCGTTTGCGCAAACGGGATCTGGGGGGGCGGTTCCTGGCTTCCCGGTTCGGGGGCCAGCGAGAGCATGAGTGCCACGACCGCAATCGTACCGACCGTGATCACGGCGATGATCCTGAGGCTGGATCCGAACAGCAGTCTGCGCAGCATTGTGCCTTACCCCATGGAGGTCGAGGGACGCCGGCCTGAGCATAGGAATGTACGGTTTATTCGGTCAACGGGATGGACTACCCCGGCGAACGGTCGCGGAGCACGCGCACGACGCGTCCTTGCGCATCGACGACCTGCACCGGACCCCTGAGAACATCGTCGCCCAGATCGACCACGCGGCCGGGTTCCTCGTCCGCGGCGCCGACGCCGGGGAGCAGGTACGGCTCCGCCAGGCTCGCGTCGACCACGTAACCCAGATCGGCCAGCGACCGGATCGTGATCGCGCTCAGGGTCTCCCGGACTCCGATCCTGTTGAGCGGCCTCATGAGTTCCCCGCGCAGCACGGCGCCCCGCCAATGGAGGT
This sequence comes from Candidatus Palauibacter scopulicola, assembly GCF_947581915.1. Lineage (NCBI taxonomy): Bacteria > Pseudomonadati > Gemmatimonadota > Gemmatimonadia > Candidatus Palauibacterales > Candidatus Palauibacteraceae > Candidatus Palauibacter > Candidatus Palauibacter scopulicola. Next base: position 144,847 of record NZ_CANPWG010000038.1, on the reverse strand, counting down.
TCGCGCTCCCGGCTCCGCCGAGGTTCTCGACCGGGACCTTCGCCCCGCCGGTGTACTCCGTGCCGCCCGCCGCGTCGAAGGCGGCGACGGCCTCGGGACCGACGAAGTGCGCGTCGATCGCCCCCACGCCGAGGGCAGGATCCCGGAGTAGACCGAGCGGGCGCCACAGCAGGCCGAATCCGAGCGCGTGCGCGATCTCGTGAACGGCGAGTTCGGTCGCGTCGCCGGAGTCGATGAGGCCGCCGAAGTCCGACACGTCGAAGAACGCCACGCTCGCGAACGGCAGCATCGACCCTTCGCGCAGGCGGCACACGCCGGCCTGGGCGAGCGTGCGGCCCGGACCGTCGATGTCCCGAAACTCGACGAGGATCATCAGGTCATCGACGCTCCCCACCGGTTCCGCCGTGTGCGCGCCGTAACATTCGATGCGGTCATCGACCGGCACCTCCGGCAGCTCCGTATCCGCCAGCACCGACATCCAGAGTTCCGCCGCCGCGAGGACTACCGCCCGCCGCGGCTCGGTAGCCGTACTGTCGAAGCGGACCTCGATGTCGAACCTGTTCGGTACGGTGACCTCGAAGCGGAGGGCGGCGGCCCGGCCCTGGGGATCGCGTGCCGTGATCGCCACCGTGGCCATCCCGTGCGCCAGGGCGACCAGCCGCACCGTGCCGCCCGACACCTCCGCCGCGACCACCCCGGGGGCCGAAGACCGGACCTCGTAGGAAAGCACATCCCCGTCCGCGTCGCTGAAGAGGCCCGACACCTCCACCAGCGCGGACTCACCCCGGGGAAGTTCCAGGTCGGGAAGCACGCCGATGGCCCTCGGCGCGTGCGTCAGAGGAAGGTCCGTGCTCCCGTCCCCGCACGCCGCCGCCCAGGCGGCAACCAGCACCACGAACGCCCTGAAACCGGGCCTTCCGGAAACCGTCCGGCGCAGCCGAGCGCCCGAACTATCCCGCCCGCACGCGTGGCTGGCCCGAACGTCCTCCACTCTCAAGCGCTTTCAACATCGGTCATTCATCCTCCCGTTGGCTCAAGCGAAGGTAACAAGATTGCGGAGGGGCGTTCGGACGAGCATACAAGCATCTTGTCATGCAAGCTGTCATGTAAGTGGTCGTGGCTGTTGCCATAAACTGCGTATCTAGTTATAATATGGTATCTTATCGTGTCAAACAAGATGTCAAATAAGAAGTCACATGAGGTGTCATGACCTATGGATTGGCGAGAGTTCAGCTTCGAATATCACCTTGACGGACGGCACCTGCAGAGCCTCCTGGTAGAAATCGAGGCAAGCAAGAAGGCGGTAGAGAATCTTCTGCTGCCGCCGGACTGGAAGGACCAACTCGACCGACTGAACCGCATCAGAACCATTCGCGGTACGACTGCCCTCGAGGGAAACCCGCTGTCGGAGGCTCAGGTGCGTGAACTGCTGGAACGCGATACGCGTGCCGATTCGACAACAAAGGAAGCCCTTCAGGTCGAGAATGCGAACGCCGCCCAAGACTGGGTTCGCGAGAGATTCGGGCCCGGTAAGCCGCCGCTAAGCGTTGCGGATATCCTCCACATGCATAGGCTGATGACGCGGGGGTCCGACGAGGTCAACAACGTTCCCGGCCGCTTGCGAGCACACGGCGTGCAGGTCGGTACGCCGGCACTGGGGGGAGTTCACCTGGGGGCGCCTCACGAGAACCTCTCGAATCTGCTCGACGGCTTCGTGGCTTTCGTTAATCCTCGGCGCGTGCGGGATGAACATCCGGTGGTCAGAGCGCTGCTTGCCCATTTCTTCCTGGCGACCATCCATCCGTTCGGAGACGGCAACGGACGTGTGTCGAGACTGGTCGAGGCAGCCATCCTCTTCGAAGGAGGATACAACGTCCATGGTTTCTACGGGCTCTCGAACTACTTCTACCGCAACGGGGACCTCTACAAGAGGCGCCTGCAGGAATGCCGCAGGGAGCAACCGGTCAGCGTGGATCCCTTCGTGGAGTTCGGGCTTCAGGGGTTTGACGCCGAGTTGAAGGGGATCAACTCCTTCATTAAGTCGAAGCTGAATCGCTTGGTCTATCGTTCGACGCTGACTTGGGCGCTCGGAGAACGAATCAGCAAACGTCGCCGTCTCATCAACGAGCGGGAGCATGGTCTTCTGGTTTTTCTCCTTGAGGAAACCGAGCCGATCGACCCGTTCTCGGAAGACCCCTCCAGACGAGTGTTGCTCCGCGAGCTGGTGGATTCACCCTTCGTCCGCACGGTGTATCGCGTCGTTACTCCCAGGACTTTCGTTCGAGAACTCACGCGCCTTGCGGAACTTGGCTTCATCGTCTTCGAGCAGGATTCGGTCGCAGGTGAATCTGTCGTTGGTCTCGACTTCGGAGCGATCGGCAGATACGGCCCCACCGGACAGCTCGAGCCACACCTTCGCTAGGAACTCCCTATTCGCCGACGGCGTGCAGCACGACCGTTCGCCGGTGGGGGCGGCGGCGGTGCTCGAAGAGGAAGATCCCCTGCCAGGTACCCAGTGCCGGCGCTCCGTCGAGCACCGGGATGGCCAAGTGCGTCTGGGTCAGGGCCGACCGGATGTGGGCCGGCATGTCATCCGGCCCCTCCATCGTGTGCCGGTAGCGGGGGTCGCCCTCCGGAACGAGGCGGGCGAAGAAGTTCGAGAGGTCGTGGAGGACGTCCGGATCCGCGTTCTCCTGGATCGTCAGAGACGCCGACGTGTGGCGGATGTAGACGGTGAGCATGCCCGTCTCGATCTCAAGGGTGGCGACCCACTCGAGAATCGGGCCGGTGATCTCGTACAGACCCTTCCCCCGCGTCTCGACCCCGAGTTGTCGGACGAACTGCTTCATTCCGGCGGGATGCGCTCGCCGCTCGAACGCAGCGGGGCTTGCGCCATGGGCTGTCAGGCGACGTCCTCGCGCGCGGCCCCGGCGGCGTGGGCGCGCAGGGCTCTCCACACGCGTTGCGGCGTGAAGGGGAGCGCATCGAGGCGGACGCCGACCGCGTCGTGGATCGCGTTCGCGATCGCCGGGAGCGACGGGTGCAGCGGCCCCTCGCCCGCCTCCTTGGCGCCGTACGGGCCTTCCGGATCCACTGACTCGACGATGAGCGCCTCGAACTCCGGGCAGTCCATGGAGGTGGGGATCCGGTAGTCGAGGAGCGACGGCGACGTATGCAGGCCGCCCTCCACCTCTCCTTCGCGGAAGAGTTGCTCCTCGAAGATCGCCTCAGCGAAGCCCATGTAGGCGGAGCCCTCGATCTGGCCTTCGACGAGCACCGGGTTGAGCGCGCGGCCGCAGTCGTGCGCCACCCAGATGTTCTTCACGCCGACGACGCCCGTGTCCTCCTCGACCTCGACTTCGGCCACGTGCGCGGTGAACGAGTAGGCGGGCGAGGATCCGATCGTGCCGCCGCGGTACTCGCCGTGGACATCCTTCGGCGTGTCGTAGGAGCCGACGGCGCCGAGCAGTCCGAACTTCGTCTCGGCGACGTTGAACGCCTCGGAGATCGGGATCCGGCGGCCGGCGTCTTCGGGAGCCTCCGCGTCGAAAGCCCAGCCGCGGGCCAGACGGACCCGCGGCGCCGGCACGCCCCACTGCTCCCCGACGGCTTCCTCGACCTGCGCGCGCAGCGTACGGCAGGCCTCGACGCAGGCGTTCCCCACCATGACGGTCTCGCGCGAGGAGTAGGCGCCCAGGTCCACCGGCGTGAGGTCCGTGTCGGCGGAGAAGACGCGCACGTATTCGAGCGGGACGCCGAGTTCCTCGCACGCGATGTAGGCCATCGTGGAGTCGGACCCCTGCCCGATCTCCGAGGCGCCGTGCAGGATCGCGACCCGGCCGGAGCGCTCGATCTGCACCTGCACCGCCGCCTGGGGCATCGCGTTCGGGTAGATCGGGTAGTTCGTGCCGGAGATGTACGAGGAGGCCGCCATCCCGAGACCGCGACCCCTCGGCAGCCGCCGGTGGCGCTTCTTCCAGTCGCTGGCGCGTTCCACCGCCTCGAGGCACTCCAGGAAGCCGTTGGATTGGACCTTGAACTCGTTCACCGTCCGACCCGTGCCCATGAAGTTGCGGCGGCGGAGTTCGAACGGGTCGAGGCCGAGCTTCTCGGCCATCTTGTCCAGCGAGATCTCGTACGCGAAGCGCGGCTGTACCGAGCCGTGGCCGCGCTTGGGGCCGCACGGGGCCACGTTCGTGTAGACCCGGGTCGAGTCGAAGCGGTAGGACTCGATGTGGCAGGGCGAGGTGAGGAGCTGCCCCGAGTAGTACGTCGTCACGAGACCGAACGAGGCGTAGGCGCCCCCGTCCAGCGTCGTGTGCGCGTCGAGCGCCCGGAGCTTCCCGTCGCGCGAGGCGCCGAGCCGATACTTCATGTGCATGGGGTGGCGGCCGCGGTGCGAGTAGAAAAGCTCCTCGCGCGTGTAGAGGATCTTCACCGGACGGCCCGTGCGCATCGCGAGGAGCGCCACGCAGAACTCGAGATCGAACGGCTCGGACTTGCCGCCGAAGGCCCCGCCGACGGCCGGCTGTACGACCCGCACCTTCGCCACGTCGTGGTCGAGCACCCGCGCGAGTTCGCGCTGCAGGTAGTGCGGGACCTGCGTCGAGGACCACACCTCGAGGGCGCCATCCGGGTTGAGGCGGGAGATCGCGCAGTGCGGCTCGATCGGCGTGTGCGTCGTCCCGTGGAAGAAGTACTCCCCCTCGATCGTGACGTCCGCTTCCGCCATCCGCGCGTCCACGTCCCCGAACTCGAGGTGGACGTGCTTGAGGACGTTGCCGTTCGCCCCCGGCTTGCGCGGCGCGTGGATGGGCTCCGCGGCGGCCTCGGGCGTCAGCGACTCCTCGGGCGAGAGATAGACGGGAAGCGGCTCGTACTCGACGTGGATGCGCCCGAGCGCCGCGTTCGCCGTGTCCTCGTCGACCGCGGCCACGGCAGCCACCGCATCTCCGATGAAGCGCACCTTGTCGAAGCAGAGGGCGTGCTCGTCGCGCGTCCAGGGGATGATCCCGTACGGCGTCGGCAGGTCCCGTCCGGTGATGACGCCGTACACGCCGTCGAGGGCCTCGGCTTCGGACGTGTCGATGGAGACGATCCGCGCGTGCGCCTCGGTGGAGCGGAGGATCTTCCCGTGCAGCATGCCCGGCAGGACGATGTCGTCCGTGTAGATCTCGCGGCCGGTCGACTTGCGCAGCCCCTCGACCCGGCGCGCGCGGCGGCCCAGCGCCGTGAACTCGGCGTCGGCGAGCCCGGGGAGCCGATCCGGATCCTCCGCGGCGGCCTGCTGTGCGGGCGTCAGTTCGTTCGGGTGCATGCGTCCAATCTACGTTCGACCCGCAGACCGGGCATGAGCCGTGGACGGGGCTTCCGGCTCACGGCTCGCGTTCCGGGGCCCTTCCCATGGCGCGCAGGAGGTCCCAGTAGTCGATCCACGCCGCGGATCGCATGGAGAGGGCGCTGAGCCGGGCGCCCCGGAAGGCGTTCGCCGCGTCGAGCAACTCCAGGAGCGACATTTCGTCCTCACCGTAGGCCGCCATCGCGGAGGCGAGCAGCGCCTCGGCATCCGCCGACAAGCCATCGGCCGCTGTTTCGAGACGGGCGCGGCTGGAGGCGTAGCGGTCCGAGGTCGTCAGGAGATCGTTCTCCGCCAGCCGTCTCCGGAGGTCGAGACGATGGGCGGCCGCGGCGCTGCGGGCGTCGGATGCCTGCCGGGTTCCCGCTCCCCGGTCGAACAGCGGTAACGGAAGGTCGAGACCGAGGCTGAGTCCCTCGAATCCGCCCTCCTGCCGGCGATATCCCAGGCTGACGGTCGGGTCGGGCATCCAACGGGACCTCGCGACGGCGAGTTCGGCTTGCGCGGCGTCCAGATCTCGGCCCGCGGCCTCCAGGTCCGGCCGCTCGAGCAACGCGCCCAGCGCGTCATCTCGAGTCACCAGGGGCGGCAACCCTTCAAGCCCCGTGGACGGTCCGACCTCCTCGATTCCCGTGCCGGGAAAGGTCAGCGCCGCGAGGCGCCGGCGCGCGTCACGGGCGCGGAGTTCGGCCTCCGCCACATCCTGTTCGGCCCGCACTCGTGCCAGTCGTAACCGCCTCGTTTCGTAGGCGGAGATGTCCCCCTCCTCCAGGCGGATTTCCGCGTCCTCCGCCACCTCCCGGATCACCGCCGCGGCCTGCCGCGCCGTGCGTTCCGCCGCTTCCGCGAACCACGCGAGCGCCCAGGCCTCGCGAACGTCGAAGGCGAGCCGCATCGAGTCGCCGCGGAAACGGGCGGCGCTCGCTTCGATCGTGTGGGTGGCCGCCCGGTGACGGGCCGCGGTTCGACCCGGCCACTCCAGGGGTTGAGAGAGGAGCAGATTCTCCTCCCAGTACTCGTCGCCGTTGCGGTCGAGGTCGTCGCGCCTGACCGAAAGCGACGGGTTGAACCAGACACGAGATTGGCGCGCGATTCCGGCGACTTCGGCGGCCTCGGAGCGCGCGATCCTGAGCGCGAGGCTGTTCTCCGCGAACGCCTCCAGGGCCCGCGCGAGCGAGACCCGGCGCACAGCTTCCTGACCGACGGCAGCTTGCGGGAGAAGGAGAAGGGCGCAGAGCGCCGGAAGCGTGCGGTAGCGGATGTTCAAATCCTCGTTGCGATGGCCCGATGCGGTCCAAATGGGCTCTCGACGCGGCCGGCGCCTCGACCGGCGGCGCACCCGGATCTCACGGCCAACCTCACCAACCTCCGCGCCGCGTTGCAAGTGCGGGCCCGCGTGACGAGTGACGCCGCCCGACATTTGGCCGTCAGACTATCGTGCCGCCGCAACCGAAGCCGGTCAGCGGCCAGGTCTTCCGCGGAGAAACTCGTTTACGGACGTACTTCGGAGGCGCCATGAATCAACGGGGCGAATGCTCGCGGCAGCGGTCCCGCTGCGTCGTCGCGGCGCAAACGGGTGGGGCGACGCTGCGAACCGGCCTCCTGTTCGGCGCGCTGCCGTTCGCGACGGGTGCCGCCGGGCTGGCGGGACAGGAGACGGAGGACTGCGGCGCTGATGTTCCCCTGGGGGTCGCGGTCCTGGATGAGTCCGGCTCGATCCCGATTCCATTCGCGACCGTGCGTCTGACGTCGGAAGACGAGGGGGCGTTGGACGGGCCGCTGCGGGGTCAGGCCGGGGCCGATGGTCGACTCGTCCTCTGCGTCCCCGTCGGCGTCGGGCGCGCTACGCTGTGGGCGGAGTTCGGCGACGCCGCCAGCGACGAGACGGAGGTCCCGCTCCAGCCTGGGGCGGTGCAGGACGTGGTCCTCCGACTTCGCGTCGCTTCAGTGGAGAATGGGCGTCTGCTGGGCACCGTGACGGACGCCCTCAGCGACGCTCCGGTGAGCGCGGCCGCCGTGTCCCTCAGGGGCCGTCCCCAGGCGGTTCAGACGAACCGGCAGGGCGGATTCATCCTCAGCGACGTGCCGGTGGGGGTGTACGAACTGTCCGTGCGGCATCTCGGGTATGCTCCGCTGCGACACATGGTCAACGTGGCCCGCGGAGCCACCACGGACATCCAGATCGGTCTGGTCCCCGCTCCGCTCGAGATGGAACCGCTCGTGGCGACGGCGGTGCGCCTGCGCCGGCTGGAGATCAAGGGCTTCTACGAGCGGAAGCGCTGGGGCGAACTGCTCGGCCTCGGCACCTTCTACACCGCGGCCGATATCGAGCGCCGCCACCCTGGGGTCATATCCGACATGGTCATGGAGGAAGCGTCGATCCGACGCTATTGTCGTGTGGGTTCGCGCACCTGCAGGCTGTACTCGACGCGGCTGGCCAGCGGTTCCGGTTCGCGTTGCCACATGCAGATTTACCTCGATGGCGTTCACATCAGCAGCCTCGGCGAGGCTGACCTGTGGGTGTCGCCCGTCGAAATCGGAGGCGTCGAGGTGTACAAGGGTCCGGCATCGCTGCCGGCCGAGTTCGGCGGATCCAGTTCCCGGTGCGGCGTGGTCGCGATCTGGACGAAGTAGGCCCGCGGGCGGGGGTCAGCGGCCTGCGGCCTCCCGCAGCATCGCGTCCAGTGTCGCGCGGTCGAGCCATTCGCCGCGCCTCGCGACGCCGGCGATGCGGCGCGTGTTGCCGATCGCTTCCAGCGGATTGCCCTCCAGCAGCACGAGGTCGGCGGGGCTCCCGTCGACCACCATGCCGGCGCCCCCCTCCCGTCCGAGGAAGCGGGCCGGGTTGACCGTGGCGCTCCGCAGCGCCTCGTACGGTGACAGACCCGCCGCGACGAGTTCCTCCAGTTCGCGATGGAGGGCGAAGCCGAGGGGCGGCGTATCCGTGCCGGCCATCACGGGAGCGCCGGCGGCCACGAGGGCGCGGATGAGGGAATCCGCCACCGCGAAACCATCCAGCGCGGCCTCGAAGTCATCCGGCGAGAAGTTGCTCATCCAGGGGATCGACATGCGCTCGGTGTAGAAGCGGCGCATGGCGGCGGTCATGTGCGACGCCTCCTCCGTGGCGAGGTACGCATCGAGGAGGCGGTCCGGCTTGTGAATCATGCGGACCGAGAGCGTGGGCACGTTCCACGAGCCGGCCCGGCGGGTCCGCTCGGCGAGCGCTCCGATCCGCGCGGGATCTCCGTGAGCCCAGGCGAGCGTGCGCGACCGCAAATCAGGGCCGGGCTGGGCCGGCGCCTCCTCGGGCACGAGGTGCCAGATGTACCCGCGCAGGTGTTCGATGCTGGCCTGGCCCGCCGCGAGGACGCCATCGAGTCCCACCTCGAAGGGCACGTGTCCCGCCACCGGGATCCCGAGCCCGCGCGCCTCGGCGACGACGCCCCGGTAGGCCGCCGCGGGCACGTTGTTGTACACCTTGATGAAGTCGTACCCGGCGGCATGCTGCTCCCGCACAGTGCGGGCGCCGTCGAGGCTGTCGTGGACGATCGCGCGTCCCGCCGTGTCGATGACGGCGGCGAACCCCGGCGGCGGCAACCCCTCGATGATCGGCCCCGCCGTGTGGATGTCCGGGCCGGCCAGTGCGCCGCTCCGGACGCGGTCGCGAAAGTCGAGCGTGTGCGGCCCGCCCGACAGGATGCGCACGCCGGTGACTCCGGTGGCCAGGAACCGCCCGAGCGCCGACTCCTCCCCGAAGTGGACGTGCATGTCGTGGAGGCCCGGGATGAGGAAGCGGCCGCGGCCGTCGACCCGCTCGGCGCCGTCCGGGACCTCCGCTTCGGCCGACGGACTCACGGCGAGCACGCGGCCGTCGCCGATGAGCACCGTCACGCCGGCGAGCACGCGCTCGCCATCCATCGGAAGGACCGAGACCTCCTCGATGGCCAGAGTGGCCCGGGCAGCGGGCGGCGGGCCGGCGCCCGCATTGCCCAGCACGTCCCGCAGCAGCCACCAGGCTCCGACGGCGAGGATCGCGGCGGGGATGACGAAGCGGAGCCAGTAGTAGAGCCAGAGCGTGGGCACCCGCCGCCCGCGGGGCCCATCCTCGCCCGCCGCCAGTTGCCGCAGCACTTCGGAGCGGTCCAGCGCCCACCCCACGGCGACAACCGAGAGCAGCGCGCCGAGCGTCTGGAAACCCGATCCGAAGGTCAGATCCCAGGGCGTGAACACGTTCATGTTGATCATCGGGGGCAGCGCAAACGCGAACACGACCACGGTCGTCAGCGTGACGGCGCGCGAGCGCCCGATCCCGGTGTTGTCGGTGACCCCGGCCACCAGCACCTCCAGCGCCGCCACGTCCGACAGGTAGGCGCCCCCGAACAGCGCCAGGAAGAAGAGCGTCCCGAACACGGCCCCGGCCGGGATCTGCCCGAACACGTCGGGCAGCGTGACGAAGAGGAGACCGGGACCGCTCGCCGGTTCGAGCCCGAAGGCGAACACGGCGGGGAAGATGGCGAGCCCCGCCAGGAGTCCGGCGCACAGGTCGCCGCCCGCGGTGAAGACGGCGTTGCCGCGCAGAGGGTCGCCGCGGTTCAGGTAGGAGCCGTACACGACCATGAACGTGCCGCCCAGCGAGAGGCTGAAGATCGCCTGGCCCAGCGCCCCCAGCATGACGGGCGGCGTGAGCGCGCCGGGATCGAAGGCGCCGAGGTACCAGCGGAGGCCCTCGCCCGCGCCGGGCAGCGTGAGCGAGCGGATGATGAGGATGAGGAGGCCGCCGAGGAGCGCCGGCACGATGAAGCGGCTCGCCTTCTCGATCCCGCCCCGGAGGCCGCGCCGCAGCACCGCGGCGCAGGTGAGGAGCACCGCGCCGGTGCAGACGCACTGCAGGAGGAAGGAGCGCAGCGAAAACCCCTCGTCCGGGGGCAGGATCGCGGCGGCGGCGATCTCGATCCCGACGCCGGAGAGCAGCCCGGCCAGGGCGTGGTACAGTACCCAGCCGAGCGCGTTCGAGTAGTAGCCGGTGGCCGCGGTGACGCCGACGAAGAAGATCCAGCCGAGGGCGCGGCCGAAGGGGAGACCGGCCGACTCGAACGCGCCGACCGGGCCGCGGCGGGTGTGCCGGCCCAGCGTCCATTCCGCCATGAGCGCGGGAACGCCGATCAGCACCACGGCGAGGACGTAGAAGGCCACGAAGGGAGCCCCGCCGAACTCGCCGACCATGTACGGGAAGCGCCACACGTTCCCGAGACCGACGGCGACGCCGATCATCGTGGCCACGAGCCCGAAGCGTGAGCCGAACGTCTCTCGGCTGTCTCGTTCCATCGCCGGCCCTCGGTGTCGAGAGTAGCTTGGCGGGTCGCATGTGGCCGCCGGCGCCCGGCGCCCCGGTGCACTCGCCCCTCGCTGACGGGCGAAACCTTGGGGCAGGGGCCGGCCGAGAGAAAGGGACGCCAGCGTGAAAGCTCCCTGGTTCCGCCGCTATCTGCTGCCGGGGCTCGTCTTCCAGTCGGCCGTCATCGCCGGCGGATACGGCACCGGGCGGGAGAACGTCGAGTTCTTCCTCTCGATCGGCCCCACGCCCGGCCTGTGGGCGATGGCGCTCTCGACCGCGATCTGGAGCGCGGTGTGCGCGGTCACGTTCGAACTCGCGCGGCAGTCCCGCAGCTACGAGTACCGCACCTTCTTCAAGCGGCTGCTCGGGCCGTCCTGGGCCCTGTTCGAGGTCACGTACGTGCTGCTGACGCTGCTCGTGCTGGCCGTCATCGGGGCGGCGGCGGGCTCGATCGCGGACGAGACCTTCGGACTCCCCTACTGGCTGGGCGTGATCGTGGCCCTGGGCGCGGTCGCGCTGCTCCTCTTCTACGGCAGCGCCGCGATCGAGCGCTTCTTCGCCGGCTGGTCGTTCGCCCTCTATGCCGTGTTCGTGGCGCTCGTCGTGTGGTCGCTGGTGCGCTTCGGGTCCACGCTGGGCCCGAGCTTCGCCGCCAGCAGCCTCGACGGCGACTGGCTCGTGAAGGGGGTCCAGTACGGCGGCTACAACCTCTCCGCCGCCGCCGTGGCCCTGTTCACCGTGCGCCACATCCGGACCCGGAACCAGGCCGTGTGGGCCGGACTGCTGGCCGGCGTCATCGGGATGCTGCCGGCGTTCTTCTTCTACCTCGCGATGGTGCCGCACTACCCCGCGATCGTCGACGCGACCGTTCCCTCGAACTTCATCCTCGAGACGCTCGGGTCGAGGACGTTCCAGATCGCCTACCAGGTCATCCTCTTCGGCACCCTGATCGAGACCGGGACGGGGATGATCCACGCGGTGAACGAGCGGCTCGCCGTCACGCGGCGCGAGCGGGGGGCCGGGATGCCGAGCTGGGCGCGGCCGGCGGTCGCGGCGGTCTTCCTCGGGGTCGCGCTCTCCCTCACTCCTCTCGGCCTCATCGACCTCATCCGCCAGGGATACGGGACGATCACGTGGGGGTTCATCGTCTACTACGTCCTGCCCGTCCTCACCGTCGGCGCGTGGCTCGCGTTCCGTAAGCGGCGAGAAGCGGGAACCGCCGGGACAACCGAAGGGAGCGAGGGGACGTGAACACGCGCGCCATTCTCATCGGCCTCGTGCTCGGGCTGGGGCTCGGCGTCGCGGCCTCCGCCACCGGATCTCCCGCGCTCCTGCGGGCGGCCGAGGCCGTCGCGCCGCTCGGACAGGTCTTCCTGCGCGCGATCCAGATGGTCGTGATTCCGCTCGTGGCCGCGGTCGTGTTCGTCGGCGTGGCGCGGATCGGAAACCTCCGCAAGCTGGGGCGGATCGGCGGCCTCTCGGTCGGCTTCTTCTGGGTCACGACGCTGCCGGCGATCCTCATCGGGATGGGCGTGATGGGTTTCGCGCTCACCTTCACGGCGCCGGTGCCGCCCCCGACGCCGACGACGGAACTGAACACGGCGAACCCGGGCGTGATCGACTTCCTCGTGAACCTCGTGCCCAGGAACCCGGTACAGGCGGCGGCGGATGGGTCGCTGCTCTCGATCCTCATCTTCACCGTCCTTCTCGCGGCGGCCACAACGACGCTGCCGCGGGAGAAGCGGGAGACGCTCACGGGATTCGCGGAGTCGCTCGGCGACGCGCTTATCAAGCTCATGAACTGGGTCCTGTGGACGGCGCCCGTTGGCGTGTTCGGCCTCGCGGCGCCGGTGGTCGCGCGCACGGGGCTGGCGCTGCTCCAGAACCTCGCCGTCTTCATCCTCGCGGTCGTCGTGGGCCTCTTCATCCTCAAGGGTCTCATCCTGCTGCCGATGGTCCGCTTCGTGGGCGGCATGCCGGCGGGGCGCTTCATCCGCGGCACGGTGGGGACGTACACCGTGGGCTTCTCCACGACGACGTCGGTGGGCACGCTGCCGATGATGCTGCAGGAGGCGGAGAAGCTGGGGCTCCGGCAGGACCGCTACCGGCTGATCCTCCCACTGGCGGCCTCGATCAACCGGCCGGGGAGCGCCCTCTTCCAGAGCGCGTCGCTCGTCTTCCTCGCGGCCATGTACGGGGTGCCGCTCGACGCGGGACTGATCGCCGCGGCGGTCCTCGCGATCTTCCTCGCCGCCATGACGGTGGCACCGGTGCCGAGCGCGAGCATCGTGTCGATGGTGCCGGCGCTCGATGTCGTGGGCGTGCCGCTGGCCGGACTCGGGATCCTGCTCGGGATCGACCGCGTGCCCGACGTCTTCCGCTCGGCGACGAACGTCATCGGCCACATGGCCGCCGCCACGACCGTCGATGCGATGACGCAGAACGATAACGATGACGATGAAGAGATGGACGAAGGGACGGAGGACGGATGACGAGACTCCCCGCCGCGGGTCCGCTGCCGCGGCCCCGGGATCCGGAGGAGGGACGCGAGACGCTGCGCGCGGAGGCGATCCCGGCGGCCGACATCCAGCGCGTCCGGCTGCGGGCGCTGGAGTTCACCTCGCTGTGCCCCAAGACGGGACAGCCGGACTTCGGACGGGTGACGATCGACTACGAGCCGCGCGACCGCTGCCTGGAGTCGAAGGCGCTCAAGTTCTACCTGTGGTCGTTCCGGGACGAGGGGGAGTTCTGCGAGACGCTCGCGGCCCGGATCGCCGACGACGTGGTCTACGCCGTGGCGCCGCGCCGGGTGCGCGTCGAGGTGGAGCAGAACGTGCGCGGCGGCATCGAGATCGTCGCGACCGCCGAGCGCGGGGAGGCGGCCGCCGACTGAAGTTTCCGCCCTCTCCGCGAGTGCGGGCGCGGGCGCACGTCAGCCGGGGGGCTCAGCGCGCGTGCCGGATGGCGCGGCCGGGGCGGGCGCCGGTCGGCTCCCCGGCGGACCAGGTCTCGATGCCGCCGAGCCACACGCTCTCCACGCCCTCCGCCTGCCGGGTCCCGTTGTCGAACGTCGACCGGTCCACCACGCGCTCCGGGTCGAAGATCACGAGGTCGGCCCGGGCTCCGGCGCGCAGCACGCCCCGGTCGTCCAGCCCCAGCCGCCGCGCCGGCAGCGAGGTCGCGCGCCGCACCGCACGCTCCAGCGTCAGGATGCCGCGCTCCCGCACGTAGTGGCCCAGCACGCGCGGGAAGGTCCCCGCCCCGCGCGGGTGCGCGCTCCGCACCCCGCCGTCGCTCGCCGTCATCACCCACTCCGAGGCCATGAACGTATCGACGTCCTCCTCGTTCATCGTGTGGCCGATGAGCCCCGAGCCCCCGTTCTCCATGATCCAAATGTAGGCTTCGACGTCCGTCATCCCCCGGCGCCGGGCGATCTCGTCCAGCCTCAGTCCGTTCAGTTCGGGTTCGGACCAGAAGGCGACGATCTGCAGCCGGTTCCCGCCGCCCGCCGCGGCGATCCCCTTCGCCACGGAGTCCGGGTTCGTGAACATCCTCGAACGGACCACGATCGCGAGCCCGGATTGCCAGGCCTGGTACGGGTACTGGTCCGCCGTCACGTCCAGTCCCTCCTCGTTCGCCCGCCGGATCCGCTCCAGCACGTCGGGCGCCCGTCCCCACACGGAGGCGTTCCCCGCCTTGATGTGCGACATCTGCACGGGGAGGCCCGCCTCGCGCCCGATGCGGATGGCCTCGTCGACGGCTTCGAGGAGCCCCTCTTCCTCGTCGCGCATGTGGGTCATATAGAAGCCGCCGTGGTCCGCCGCGGCCCGCGCGAGGGCGATGAGTTCGCCCGTCGTGGAGTAGAAGCCGGGGTCGTACTCGAGGCCGCTCGAGAGGCCGAACGCACCTTCCGCCATCCCGCGCTCGACGCGAACCGTCATGTCCGCGATCTCGGCGTCGGTCGCCGTGCGCCGGAAATCCTCATCCAGCACGAGACTGCGCACGGTCCCGTGCCCGACGAGCGTCGCGACATCCACCGTGGGCCGGAGTTCATCGATGCGCCCGAGGTAGTCCGCGACCGGCCACGGCGAGGAGCCGTCGGCCCCGACCACGATCGTCGTGATCCCCTGCGCGAGCTGGGTCGTGGCCAGCGGGAAGTCGAACAGGCGGTTCGTGGAGTGGTTGTGGATGTCGATGAAGCCCGGGGCGAGGACGAGACCCGTGAGGTCGCGCCGTTCCGCGTCGGGCGGAGCCTCGATGGAACCCGGGGCGCCGAGCGCCGCGATGGCCCCCCCCTCGATGAGCAGGTCCCCGACATATCCGGGCGCACCCGTCCCGTCGACGAGCGTCGCGTTCGTGAACAGGACGGTGGCCGGCTCTTCCGCCGCGCCCATGGCCGCCTGCGCGGCGACCCGTTCCGGAGCGCCGGCGCCGACTGCGATCGTCAGGATCGGCGCCGCCAGGAGGCGGAGGCCGCGGCCGCCTTGGCGTGCGCGTTTCGTTCGTTCGGACATATCGCGTACCTTCGTGTTTCCGTGACGATCAACCCGTGAAGCTGACCCGGGCGCGGTCCCCCATGATTGGACCAGCTCGGACGTCGGCAGGTTCCAATAGAGGTACAACTAGAGGTACAACTGATGAAAAGATACGCACGTCTTCCGCTTTCGTCCGCCACCCTGCTCCTGGCGCTGGCGCCTGCGACGCTGGCGGGCCAGACCGAGGGCCAGGCCGCGGACGCGCCGCTCAGCATCGGCGTCATCGATCTGGACGCCGCCGCGTTCGGCTCGCCCGCGGGACAGGCGCTCGCCCAGCAGCTCACCGACTTCCAGCAGGAACTCGCCGCGGAGCTACAGGCGCGCCAGGACGCGGTGCGCGCCGTCGAGCTACGCGTGGCCGAGGCGGACAGCCTGACCGTGGACGAACGCCGGGTGCTCGAACGCGAGTATCAGGACGCCCTCACGGCCTTCCAGCGCTACCAGCAGGACAAGCAGGAGGAAGCGGCCGCGCTGCAGACCGACGGGCGCGAGCGGATCCGAGCGGAACTCGCGCCGGTGATCGAGGCGATCCAGGCGGAACTCGGGTACGACCTGATCCTGAACGCGACGAGCCCCATCATCATCCTGTTCAGCGAACGCGTCGACATCACCCCCCTCGTCATCGACCGCCTCGCTGCGGAGGATCCCGGCGGCGCGTAGGAAACGCGCGTTGATACGCCGGTGACGCAAACCCCTACCCTTTGATCGGTACAGCCCGCGGGCCTACCGTAACAAGGGAGGGGGGACCGCGATGAAGAAGCCGGCTGCGGACACGTTGTACATCATTCTCTCGATCCTGGGAATCGGGGTTGCGCTCTGGGCATTCACCGTGCCCGAGATCCGTGCGATCCACGACGAGCAGCAGGAAGTTCGGAAGGACATCTCCGCCCTCGGCGAGCGCATCGCCCGCATCGAAGGCCTCCTCGAAGGCTACACCGCCCGCTCGAGAGAGGCGGGCTGAGCAAGCCTCCTCCGTTCCGGGTCGAGCCCCCCCGCCTCTGAAGACGTCAGCGGCGGAGGCGTAGCAGGTCCAGCGCGTCGGCCCGTGCGGGCACGTCGTCGCCGCTCTCCAGAAACGGGCGGATGTCGGCTTCGACCGCTTTCCGTTCCACGTCCGCGACTCTCGCCGCGACGGCCTGGCGCCACGTGTCCTCCGTGAGCGCCGACGCGGCGGGGTCCGTCTGGCGGCGGGCCGCGTTGAGGAGATCCAGATTCGGGGGCGGCCACGCGGGGTCGCTCAGGTACCAGACCAGATCGTAGATGTCCCTCCCCTTCAGCCAGGGCCGGTGGAGTACGGCGTGGAGTTTGCCGGCCAGCAGCGAGGCCCGGTCGTGGTGATGGATCCGCAGTGACACGTGCCGCCGCACGAGGCGCGTCTCGGTCACGGCGCCCGCGGGCGGGCGGGTGTCGACCTCGAGCTTGATCCGGAGCGTTTCGTCGCGGTGGCTCGACAGACCGAACTCGTGGGGGAGTCCCTCGAAACGGAGCCACGCGGCGTGGACAGTGCCGGCATCGCGTAGCGAAGCGACCGCGTCGTAGCCCTCCCGCCGGAACTGCGCGTCGATGGCCGCCAGCCAGCTTCGCAGATCGTAGCTCTCGCGCGGCCCCTCGAGGGCGAAGTCGAGATCCTCGGAGTACCTCGGCAACCGGTACAGGAAACGCAGCGCCGTCCCACCCTGGAACGCCAGCGGCGACATGGCGCCCGCCCGCTGCAGGCCCTCCAGGATTCGGGCCTGAAGGTACTCCCGCATCGCGTTGCGTGCGGCATGCGGATCGAGATCCCGGATCAGTTCCCGGAGATGGTCCTTCACGTGACGGGCAGGGGTTCGTAAGCGGACGCCGGATTGCTCGCGCGGCGAATGACGTGCGCCGCGGCGCGGACCAGCTTCGGACTCCCCGTGGCGGCCGCAGCCGCTCGCAGGCGCGTGGACGAGAGTGCCTCGAAGTCCAGCCGCAGTGCGTCGATCCAGGCCGGAGCATCTCCGCCCGGCTGCAGGTGCGCGAGGTCGAGGAAGGCCTTCTCGGGGCGGGCGACGAACGCGCTCTGTCCGTCGACCAGGCTCACGAGCCGATAGCCGGTCCGCAACTCCGGCTTCACGTAGCGGAAGGAGAACCGCCCCAGCGGCGTCTCCCGCACGTGGGGACGCGCGGGCCCGCAACTGGTGACCTCCGGGACGTACTCCGGGATCGCGTTCGCGAAGGCGAGCGCCGACAGCCCGCTCACGTACGAGCCGGGCGAGAGCCGGTTGGCGAGGAGGAAGGGATGCGGAATCACCTTCCGGTACGGCGGCGCCAGCGCGAACAAGCCGCGCCGGAGCCGCAGCAGCTTGCCGGCGGCGCACCAACGGCTGAGCTGCGCCTCCAGACCCGGCTCCCGGGCGCGCCCGCTGCGAAGGAATCCGGTCTCGAACACGGGCTCATCCGCGACGATTTCCAGCAACTGCATGAATTTCATGCAGGAAATGTGCGCTAATCAGCAAGTACGTGCAACGATTAGAGCGTCACGGTGTCACCTGACTCCGTTTGGGAGCGGGAGGGGGGAAGGGGGGAGTCCCCTACCTGGGGAGTGGGCGGGCGAGCTTGATGAAGAGCAGGTTTCGGACCCGGCCGCCGCCCACGCGCATCGCCGAGACGGAGCCGTCGGGCGCGCGCTCGAAGCGCACCTCGCGCATGAACCAGCGGTCCGTGGCGAATTCGTCGCGGGCGCGCGGCTCGAGGGCGATGTCGCCGTGGCGTATGTGGCGCGCGACGAGCCCCTCGCCCGTTGCCTCGAGGTGGTACAGGGCGTCGAGTTCCGGACTGTAGTAGCTGCCCGCGTAACCGGCGAGCGTCGCGGCGTCGGGCGTCGGGGGCGCGACGGAATCGGCGGGCGGAGACGGCGGATCCTCTTCCTCCTCCGGCTCCGCCTCGGGGAAGACCTCGGCGAGGACGACCTCCGCCACCTGCCGCGCCCGGCCACCCGGGTTGCCGTTGGCGACGTTCGTGAGGACGACGACCCCGACGTTCGCCTCGGGATACCAGGTCGCCTGCGTCCGGAACCCCGCGTCGGCCCCCCCGTGCCCCACCGTGCGCAGCCCCCGGTGGTCGCCGATGCTGATGCCGTGCGCGTAGGGGATCGTATCTCCGCTGTTCAGGACCCCGCGCGTCGTCATCATCTCCATCACCTCCGGGCCGCCGACCGTCTCGTGCCGGAAGTTGTCGAGCCAGCGGGCGAGGTCGTCCGCGGTCGTAAAGAGGCTCGTCGCCCCCGCGTTCGCGTAGCTGAGGACCGCCTTGGTGTACTCCGCGCCCGGCCCCCCGCCGTCTCCCTCATCCTCGTCCGCGGCTGCCGGCCGGTAGGAATACGCCCGGTCGGGGACGATGTGTTCGTGGTCGTCGTGGGAGTGGGTGCGGTCCATGCCGAGCGGCCGGAAGATCCTCGCGGCGGTGAACTCCGGGAAGGACATCCCGCTGACCGCCGCCGCCGTCCGGGCGAGGAGGGTGTAGCCCATGTTGGAGTAGAGGTACTCCGAGCCGGGCACGAAGTTGAGTTCCCGCTGGCGCGACATGAGGCCGAGGATCTGCTCGGTCGTGATCACGTCGTCGAGGCGCCAGCCGGAGATCCCGAGAAGCTGCCACTGGTCCCGGATCCCGCTCGTGTGGTGGATCATCTGGCGGACGGTGACCGGATGCTCGAACTCGGGGACGAACCCAAGGTGCGCCTGCACGCGGTCGTCCAGCGAGAGCGCCCCTTCGGCCGCGAGCATCGTCACCGCCATGGCCGTGAACTGCTTCGACACGGAGGCGACGTGGAAGACCGTGCGCGGGGTGACGGGGACGCCATGCTCGATCTGCGCGTAGCCGTAGCCGCGCGAGTGGATGATCTCACCGTCGCGGATGACCGATACGGCGGCGCCCGGCGAGCCCGGGCGGTCCAGGTCGGCGAACACGGCGTCGATCCCGCGCGCGAGGTCGGAGGACGTAGCCGGATCTCCGGCGCCTCCGCACCCGGCGAGCAGGGCGACGCCGACGAGCGCGAGGAGCGCGGCGGGGGCGGGGGCGGGGACTACGGGACGCATGCGGGTGGCCGTGCGATCAGGGATCGTGGAGTTCGACCAGCATCTCGATCTCGACCGACTGGTCGCGCGGGAGCGACGCCATGCCCACGGCCGCGCGGGCGTGCTTCGAGATCGCGGGGCCGAACACCTGTTCCATCAGGTCGGAGTAGCCGTTGATGACCTGTGAGTGCTGCGTGAAGTCGGGCGGCGTGTTCACCATCCCGAGCACGCGCACGATGCGCTTCACGCGGGAGAGGTCGCCGATCTCGCGGGCGAGCGACGCGAGGAGGCAAACGCCGACCCAGCGCGCAATCGCGTAGCCCTCCTCGACTGTGTGGTCGAGGCCGACCTTCCCGGTGTTGGTCTCGTCGAGGCCGCCGCACGGGCCGTGCCCGGCGAGGAAGACGAGATTCCCGGTCGTCACGGCCTTCACGAAGTTGGCGGTCGGGGCGTCCGGTGTCGGGAGTTCGATCCCGAGTTCGGCGAGGCGCTCTTCCGGAGTCTGGGCGGCGGCTCCGGCGGCCAGGGGCAGGAGAAGGAAGAGTCCCGCGAGCGCACCGACGACGGGGCGCGGCGCGGGCCCGGATCGCGACGGGGGCGAAGTCATGCGGTCCCCGCCGGATCGCGCCGCCGTGTGACGATCTCCTCGGGGGTCTCGCCGGTGCGGATCGCCTCGGCCGCGATGTCCACGGCCTCGAAGATCTTCGTATAGCCGGTGCAGCGGCAGAGATTGCCGGAGAGCGCCCGCGCGATGTCCTCGCGGGCGGGGTCCGGATCGCGAGCCAGCAGTCCGTGGGCCGAGCAGAGAATGCCCGGTGTGCAGAAGCCGCATTGCGCCCCTCCCGTGAGATCGAAGGCGTCCTGAAGCGGGTGGGGGCCGGACGCGTCGGCGAGTCCTTCGACGGTCGTGATCTCGTGACCCGTGGCCTCGTGCACCGGCATGATGCAGGAGAGCACCGCCTCGCCATCGCGGAGCACCGTGCACGCCCCGCAATCCCCCTTGTCGCACCCCTGCTTCGATCCGGTGAGACCGAGCCCGTAGCGGAGGGTCTCGAGGAGGGTGTAGTGGGACGGTACTCCGACCCGGCGCCGGTCTCCGTTCACCCGCAGTTCCACCACTTTGTGCATGATGACCAAGTTGTTCCGGGGGCTCGCCGGCGGCAACCGAAATCGGGCGGCGGGCGAAGTCCGCGGGACAGGTCGGGTGCGCATCGTGTGACGAAAGCCCCATGTTGAGCCGTCTGGAGATTGTCCGCCCGCAGCGGACGGCCGCACGGCCACACGGATCACGGCCACATGAGGGAATACACAATGCAGCGCCCTGTTCGACGAACTCTGCTTTCGCTCCTGCTCTGCGCTTCGGGAGTGTGCGCGCTCGTCCCCGAAGCCGCGTGGGCCCAGGAGGTCCCGGTCGACCGCTGGCTGGTCACGGGGGCGGAGCACGCGGCGGGGGACCACCCGCTTCCCGTGGCGGGGGCGGACCGCTTCCCGGACCGGAACCTCGAGACCGCCGCCGGCACGTGGTCCCTCTTTCGCCGTGACGGACAGGCGACGCTGGATTTCTCGGAGTTCTCGGAAACCGGGCAGGCGACGCTCGCCCACGTGTACCTGAAGTCACCGGCGGACGCGAGCGTGCGGCTCGAACTTACCGCCGAGCCCTGCGCGCGGCTCGAGGCGTGGTTGAACGCGCAGTCCATCGCGGACCCCGGAACCGCGCACGAGGTGCGGCTGGCGGCGGGCTGGAACACGCTCCTCGTCGTGCTCGACGGCGAACCCGGATGTGCGCGCACGCTCGCCGCGCGGCTCTCCGGGCAAACGGGTCCGAACGTGCGGGCGAGGCGCGACGACCCGTCCGGCGACCGGTTGACCGTTCAGGCCTCCCGGCCTCCCGGCGTACGGCCGACCTGGCCCGCGGGCGTCGTGACGGTCTCCACCCCCCGCATCACCGGGCTCGCCTGGCACCCGGACGACGACGACCTGCAAGCCGCCATCCGCTACGAACTCGCGAGTTGGGGGGGCGAGTTCGAAGCCCGCATGGAGGGCACCGGCGCCCCGGGGATCCAGCGTCCCCCGCTCGGATTCCGGAGCCCCTTCGATCTTCCCCGCCGGAGCGGCGGCGCCCCGGGCGGGGCGGGCGAGGCGGGCGAAGCGGGTGAGGCCGGTGAGGGGGAAGACGAAACCGGTCCGACCGACCCGGAGGGAATGCGGGCGCGGATGGTCGCGCAACTGCTGGGCCGGCCGGAACCCCGTGCCCCGGCGCCGAGACAGGGTTCCGTGGAGTTGCGCCTCGCGGACGAGTCGTTCGTCGCCGCCTCCAACGACCTCGAGCCGGGCGTGCCCGTCTCCTTCGAGGGTGTCATCCCGTTCCGGAAGCTCCGTGAGGCCGCGCTGCGCGACGACGGCATGAAGGGCGAGTTCCGCTGGGACGGCGGAGACGGAGATGGCGAGGGCCGCATGCCCGCGGCGCCCGTGCTGAGGGCGCTCCACGGGGCGCTGGACCTGGCGCTCGATGCCGGGACGGACGGCGTGTGGCGCGGCAGGCTTCGGGTTCCCGAGGCCCTGGCCGGCTTCACGCTGCGAGGTGAGGAGGGATCGTGGACCGTTGACGGCACCGCGGCGGAGGACGGCCTCCTGTGCGACCCGTGCGAGCGCGGCCGCCGGCTGGAAATCGAGTTCCGAGGGACCGCCGGCGCCGATGCGGAGCCGCCGCGCGCGCGCATCGCGGGTCCCGGGTTCCCGGATCTGCCTGAAACCGGAGTGCCCTCGGCGGTCGAGTTGCTCCGGGCGCTGGAAGGGGATAACCGCCGTTACCGCGCTCTCATCGAGGGTCCGTCGCCGGATCCTCTCCTTCAGGCGGTTCAGTCGGCTCGGCCGAATCGGCCGTCGGCGCGGGCTCCGTCGTCGGCGGGGCGATAACGGGCTCCGAGGGGGGTTTGGGGCCGAACGTCGGGCGCGAGGAATCCGTGGACCAGGGATCGATGAACTCCTGAGCCGGATCCACTTCATCGCGCGGCGTGGGCGGTTCCTGTTCCTCCACGACCGGCCCCGCAGCCGCCTCGGCGGCGTCCTCCTCGTCGCCCGTCTCGTCCGCGGCGGCGCTGGACGCTCCGGCGGCCGCGGCGGTTCCGGCCGCGGTGGCGGTTCCGGCGATCGTCGCGCGGTTCGCGGCCGGCGGTTTCGGAGGCGCGGGCGGCGACTTCCACTGCGTCTCCCGGCCGGCGGCCTCGAGTTCGCGCTGGATCTCGTTCATCCCCTTCCGGAACTCGCGGATCCCCTTGCCGATGGTGCGGGTGATCTCCGGGAGGCGGCGGGGCCCGAACACGATGAGCACGAGCATCGCGATGAGGAGGATCTCGCCGATTCCGAACCCGGTCATATTCATGACGGTGCGATCAGCCGGCCGGCCGGGCCGAACTCAGGGCGTCAGCGCGCGCAGCACGTCCTCACCATAGAACATGCCGATGTACCGCGCCTGCACCGGCGTGACGCTGCGGACGGCCCAGATCAGCTCGACGTGGTTGGGTTCGCGGGGTTCCACCGGAAGCGAGAACCCGCACTCCTCCAGCAGACGGTCCGCCTTCTTCAGGTTGCACTTGCTGCAGGCCGTGACCACGTTCGACCACCCGTTGTCTCCGCCACGCGAGATCGGCGTCACGTGGTCGCGGGTCAGCGACTCGCGATACCCCAGCTCCCGCCGGTGACGGCCGCAGTACTGACAGCGATAGGCGTCGCGCGCGAACAGGAAGGTGTTCGTGACCTGGCGGCGGAAACGGCGGGGAATCTGGATGAACCGGACGAGGCGGATGACGACGGGCGTATCCATCCGGACGCGCTCGGATCGGATCGGACGTTCCGAATCCACCTCCAGCGCGTCGGCCTTCCGGTCGATGAGCAGGCGAACGGCGCGCCGGACCGGAATGATCGTCAACGGCTCGTATGAAGCGTTCAGGGCCAGACAGCCCATGAGCGACCCCCCTTGGATTCGGTGGCGGAAAACAAGCAATCCGGCCGCGACGTGTCAAGCGAAGGCCCCCGCGTGAAGGCGCCGCGGGAGGCGTGCTCCGCCGGCGTGTGCGAGGTCGCCGTCGCGCGGACGTTCCTCGGCACGCTCGCGTACTCGATCCCCGCCTCGCTCGTCGGCGCCGTGGAGCCGGGCATGCGCGTTCGCGTCCCGCTAGGCGGCGGGACGGCGGTCGGCGTCGTGGACCGCCTCGGGCTGAGGGCGGACCGGGAACGGAAACCGCGACTGCGGGAGCTGCGGGGCGTCCTCGACGATGCGCCGGTGCTTGACGCGCCCCTCCTCGAGCTCTGCCGGTGGGTCTCGGACTACTACGTGGCGCCGCTCGGCGTGGTCCTCCGAGCAGCCCTCCCCCCGGGTGCGCTCGGGTCCCGGGCCGGTGGGGGCGGGAGTCCCGGAAGACCGCGCACCGAGCGCGTGCTGCGGCTCGTGCGGGAGCTGCGAACGCTGAACGAGCGGGAGCACGCATTCGGGCGGGCGAATCGGCAGCGCGAGCTGTACGAGACGCTCGAGTCGGTCGGCGGGCAGGCGGACGTCGGGCACCTGACGAAGCAACTCGGCTTCAGCCGGGGCGTGCTCGACGGGCTCGTGGAGCGGCGGCTCGCGGAGTTCGTCGAGCGCGAGGTGGAGCGGGATCCGTTCGCCGGCCCGGTCGAGCCTGAGGTCCGGTTCACGTTGACTCCGGACCAGGTTCGGGTCGTCAGCGACCTCGAACGGCTCGACGCGCCGGGCCGCGTCGCACTCCTGCGCGGCGTGACGGGCTCGGGTAAGACCGCCGTCTACCTCGAGGTGCTGGAGCGCCAACTCGCGCTGGGCCGCTCCGGCATCTTCCTCGTGCCGGAGATCGCGCTCACCCCCCAGACCGTGCAGCGCTTCCGGGCCCGCTTCGGCGACGAGGTCACCGTGCTGCACTCGGGGCTCTCGGACGGGGAACGCTTCGACGCCTGGCGGAGTCTGCGCGAGGGCAGGAAGCGGATCGCGATCGGCCCGCGTTCGGCGGTGTTCGCGCCGGTCCGGAACCTGGGCGCGATCATCGTCGACGAGGAACACGAGAGCAGCTACAAGCAGTCCGACGTGCCGCGCTACCACGCCCGTTCGGTCGCGATCGTGCGCGCGCGCCTGGAAGGGGCGTTGTGCGTGCTCGGGTCCGCGACTCCGGCCCTCGAGAGCTGGGAGAATGCGCGAACCGGGCTCTATCGCCTGCTCGAACTCGAGGAACGGGTGACGGGCCACGGGCTCCCGTCCGTGGAACTCGTCGACCTGCGCGCCGACGCCGGCGAGGGCCCGGGACGGGACGCGGAGGACCCCCCTCCGGGCGGCGGACCCCGGGTCTTCTCCGAACGGCTGCGGAAGGCGATCGCCGCCCGCCTGGAACGGGACGAGCAGACGATCCTCTTCCTCAACCGCCGCGGATACGCCTCCTACGCCGAGTGCGCGGCCTGCGGGCACGTGTGGAGTTGCGACGCCTGCTCCGTGACCCTCACGTATCATCGCCGGCGCCGGCAACTCGTGTGTCATCACTGCGGCGCGACGAGCCCTCCACCGTCCGGGTGCGGCGAGTGCGGTGGTCCCGCGCCGCGCTACACCGGGATCGGCACCGAACAGGTCGAACGCCGCGTGGGCGAGCTGTTTCCGGCGGCCGGCATCGCCCGCATGGACCTCGACACGACGGGCTCCAAGTGGGCGCACGTCGAGATTCTGGACGCGTTCCGGAGGCGGGAGGTCGACATCCTGCTCGGCACGCAGATGATCGCCAAGGGCCTCGACTTCCCGCAGGTCACGCTCGTGGGAGTGATCAACGCGGATGTCGGTCTCCATCTCCCGGACTTCCGCGCCAGCGAACGCACCTTCCAACTCCTCGAGCAGGTCGCCGGACGGGCCGGGCGGGGCGAGGAGCCGGGGGAGGTGCTCGTCCAGACCTCGCGTCCGCGGCACTACGCGCTCGCCGCGGCCGCGGAGCATGACTACGTCGGCTTTGCGGAACGGGAACTCGGGGACCGGGAGGAACCCGGCTATCCGCCGCACCGCCGGCTCGCCAACCTCGTCGTCTCCGGGAAGACGGAGTCCCGGGTGATCGACGTCACCGAAGAGCTGTCCGAGTGGACGCGGCGGCTGATCAGGGATCGCAGGCTCGCCGGGATCGAGGTCATCGGTCCGGCTCCCTGCCCGATCGACCGACTCCGGGAGCGGTGGAGGTGGCACTTCCTGATCAAGGCGGATCGCGCCGCCACGCTCGGCGGCGTGCTGCGCTTTCTCGGAGAGCAGCGGGGCCAGCCCGGTTCGGGCCTCCGCCTCGAGATCGACCGCGATCCAGAGGCGCTCCTCTGAGCGGGCCATCGAACTCGTGCTTCGCTTGTTGGGAGGATCGCGCTCCGTCAAGTTGTGCCCCGCATTCCACCCGCCGGGGCCGGTGCAAGACGAGGGAGAGGAAATGAGGGAACCAGGATCGCGGACCGCCGTGTCCGCGGGAGTCCACCGGCGCCGTCACGCCCGGAGCCGGGGGCTGCCGGGGCTTGTCATGGCGATCGGGATCGCGGCGACGAGCTGCGGGGGGGCATCGCTGCCACCCATCGCTTCGGCCGAGGCTGCGGCCGCGTTCGAGGCGTGCCGCGATTTGGCGTGGGAGGAGAAGCAGGAGTGCTATGAAGCCCGGCTTCTCGACGAACTCGCCGCGGTCGGGGCGGGCGCGGCGCTGGAGATGCTCGAGTCGCTGGCCGCCGCGGACAGGACGGCTCAGGCACAGGCCCACGTCCTCACTCATGCGATCGGCATCAACGCCTACGCGCCCGGAGAGACCTTCACAGACGTCTTCGAGGAGTGTACGGAGGCCTTCCAGTCCGGGTGCTACCACGGCGTCGTCCAGGCCTACTTCATCGCGATGGGCGAACCGAACGCGGAGATGGTCGCCGCGCTCTGCGCGCCCTACGAAACGGACCCTGCCGACCGCTGGCTGCTCTTCCAGTGCCTGCACGGGCTCGGACACGGTCTCACGATGTACTACGGCCACCACCTTCTCACGGCCCTCGACGGCTGCGACCTGCTGACGAACGAGTGGAACCGGAATTCGTGCTACGGCGGGGCGTTCATGGAGAACGTGGTTAACGCGGTCGCTCCTCACCATCCGGCCGCCACGCTCGTGTCCGCCGGAAGCGCCTCGGAGGACGGGGCGGGCGAAGGGGCCGAGGCCTCGGCCCATGGCGCGGGCGCGCACGACCACGGCGTGATGGCGCTGGCCGAGGGCTTCGAAGCCTTCGAGCCGCTGCGTGCCGACGACCCGCATTATCCCTGCTCGATTCTGGACGAGAAGTACCTGATGTCCTGTTACCAGATGCAGACATCCGCCATGCTCTGGCACAACGACTGGGACGTCGCGGACGCGGCCTCCTCCTGCCTCGACGCGCCCGACGGCTGGCGAGACGACTGCTTCATGAGCCTCGGCCGCGACATCAGCGGCCGCACGCTGCAGGACGAGGACGATGCACGCCGCGAGTGCCGGAAGTCGCCGGAGGAGTGGCGCGTGTGGTGCTACGTGGGCGCCGTCAGGAACTTCGTGGACGTGACCGCGACGACGGACGCCGGGTTCTCGTTCTGCCGCGCGCTCGAAGAGTCGGCCAAGCCGCGGTGTCACCAGGCGATGGGAGAGGCGCTGTACTCGCTCTACGCGGACGAAGCCGCGCGGCGCGAGGCGTGCGAGGCGTCGGAGACGGAGGAACTCGCCCTCGCGTGCCGGCGCGGCGCCCTGGTGCGGACGGACTAAGCCACCCGCCGGCGGCGGCGCCCCGACCGGCTACCCGTCCCGGCCGCCTCGCGCGGCGCGCATGAAGCGTCGCAGCAGCCTCTCGTCGAGCCGCCCGTCCGTTCTCACCCCCGAGCAGACGTCCACGCCGAAGGGACGGACCGCGCGCACGGCCGCGGCCACGTTGGTTGGACGGAGGCCGCCCGCGAGGTAGACCGGGCAGCCGGCCCGCTCGACGATGGCGCGGCTGTGGCTCCAGTCGTGGACGCGACCCGTGCCCCCGAGTTGCCGCACGGGGAGGTCCGGGTCCCCCGAGTCGAGCAGGACCGCGTCGACGAGCGGCGCCACCGCGACCGCCTCTTCCACGGAGTGCTCTCCCCGGACGTGGACGACCTGAACGAGCGAGACGCCCGGCAGCCGGCGGCGCAGGCCGCGGAGCGCGTCGGGCGCCACCCGGTCCACGAGCTGGAGCGTGTCGGCCCGGGTCCGGCGCTGCTGATCCACGATCTCCCCGAGGTCCGTCCGCGACGTGAGCAGGAAGGTCGCGACGCCGGGCGGGGCCCCGGCCACGATGCGGCGGATCGCGGCTTCCTCGATGACCCCCGGCCCGCTCGGCATCGCCGACACGAGCCCGATCGCCGTCGCCCCGCACCGGGCGGCGAGCTCGGCCTCCCCGGGGCTCTCGATGCAGCAGATCTTGACCGCGGGCGTTCGATCGTTCAGGCGGGCGCCCCCGCGGCGGCGCGCTCGACACCGAGCCCCGGACCGTCGGTCAGGACGATGCGACCCTCCTCCAGGCGCGGGCCCGTGAACGGATCGGACCGGAGGAGCGCGGCGCCATCCAGGTCGGCGTAGTCCACGAGCGAGGCCAGGTGCGCCGCGGGCGCGATCCCGAGGCTCGTCTCGAGCATGCACCCGAGCATCACCGAAAGGCCGCACGCGCGGGCGGTGTGGATCATGCGCAGCGCCTCTCGCGGACCGCCGCACTTGGCGAGCTTGATGTTGATGCCATCGACGAGCCCGTCGAGTCGCGGGATGTCGCTCGCCACGATGCTCGACTCGTCCACGACGATGGGGAGAACCGCGCGCGAGCGGACGAAGGCCAACTCGTCGTTCTCCGTCGGCGGGAGCGGCTGCTCCACGAACTCCACCCCGTACTCGGCGCACATCGCGATCCCCTCGATGGCTTCCGCCGGCGTCCAGGCCGCGTTCGCGTCCACGCGCAGAGTCTTGTCGGGCGCCGCGCCGCGGACGGCGCTCAGTCGCGCTTCGTCGTCGTTGCTCCCGAGCTTGATCTTGAGGATGGGCCACGCTTCGGCCTCGCGCGTCTTCCGGGCCATGACGTCCGGGGCGTCGATGCCGATCGTGAACGAACTGAGCGGCGCGTCGGCCGGGTCCAGGCCCCAGAGCTTCCAGAGCGGAAGCCCGGCGCGCTTTCCGACCCAGTCGTGGAGCGCCGACGAGATGGCGCAGCGGGCCGACCCGTTGCGGCCGAGGAGGCTCGCGAGTTCCCGCTCGATGTTCTCGAGCCGGAACGGGTCTTCGACCTCCTCGATCCGCGGGGCCAGCTTTCTCAGCGCGGCTTCCACCGTGTCCGCGGTCTCCCCGTAGTACCCGGACGGATCCGCCTCGCCCCAGCCCTCGATCCCCTCGTGCTCCAGCCGCACCCACACGAGGTCGTCGCCCGTCTTCACGCCGCGGCTGATGCCGAAGGGGTGCGCCGTCTCGACGTGGAACGGCTCCCACGAGATTCTCATCCGCCGGTCGTCCGCCAGAGATCGTACTGGATGCGGGACGGAGTGACCTCGGGCCCGTCCTCGCGCATGTAGACATCGATCTCCGTCCGGTGGCCGAAGCGTCCCTCCAGGTAGACGCCGGGCTCGACGGAGAAGCCGACGCCCGCCACGAGCCGCCGGTCGTCGCGCATCTCGATGCTGTCGAGGGTGGGACCGACGCCGTGGAGTTCGCGGTCGATCCCGTGCCCCGTGCGATGGAAGATGGCGTCCTCGTAACCGCGCTCGATCAGCGTCTCTCGCGCCGCCCGGTCCGCGTCCGCGCCGGTGGCGCCCGGGTTCTGCCGGATGACCTCGACCGCCGCGTCGCGGGCCGCGACGACCGCATCCCAGGCGGCGGTCACCTCGGCCGGCGGCTCCGGGCCCAGGAAACCCATCCATGTCTGGTCGGCGAAGACCGCGTCGGGCTCCCCCGCCACGCGCCCCCACAGGTCCACCATGAACACCTGGTCCGCCGCGAGGACCGACGATCCCTCGGCGGGAGGTCCGTAGTGCGGCTTGGCGGCGTTGGGCCCCACCGCGACGATCGTGTCCGTCTCCGTCAGGCCCTCGGCGCGCAGCCGCGCCCGGATCCACTCGGCGAGATCGTACTCCGTGGCCGGGGTCGGCTCGCCGGAGGTTTCGAAGGCGGCGGCCGTCCCGGGGTCCGCCTCGGGCGTCAGCCCCGCCGCGCGCGCCGCCAGTTCGAACGCCGTCCGCGCGGTGCGGGCCAGGATCTCGGCCGCGGCGTGGTGCAGCGCTTGCCCGTGGGCACCCCACTGGGCCGCCGTCCCCGAGATCAGGTCCACCGAACTCACGACCCGGGGGCCAAGCGACTCGACGAGTTCGACGACGCCGGCGGGGACGTGGTCCACGTACGGGATCGAGTCGCGCGGGCTCACCTCCATCGCGACCGTATCCATGCCCCGCAGCATCTCGCGCAGCGCCGCCTCCATCTCGTCCCAGCCGACGTAACTCGTGAGCCGGTGCGGCCAACCGTCCCATCCGGAGACCTCGATCTTCTGGACGAGCGCGTGCGGCGTTTTCCCCGGTTCGACGAGTACGAAGTAACGGCGCTTCTGGCCTTCGGGCAGGCCGACGAGGTGCGCCGCCAGCGGATTGAGGGCCCGGAAGTCGTACAGCAGCCAAGCGTCGATTTCCTGTCGTTCGAGTTCGCTGGAAGCGGTCTCCAGGAAGGTGGCATCGAGGTCGGGCAAGGCCGGACTCCTGTTCTGCGGGGCGCGCCGTGGCGGTCAGTCCGTGGCGGTCAGCCCGTGGCGTCGCGAAGGGCGGTCAGGTGCGAGACGACGTTGCGTCCCAGTTCGTCGGGATTGTAACCGCCCTCGAGGAAGGAGACCACGCGGTTTCGGGCCGTGGCCCGCGTCCGCCCGACGACCTCGTGCGTCAGCGTGTCGAAGTGCGCCGGGGTGAGGGTGAAGCCTCCCAGCGGATCCTCCGCCCCCGCGTCGAACCCGGCGGAGATGAGCGTGAGGTCGGGCTCGAAGCGGGCCAGCGCGCGATCGACGCCGTCGAGCAGCGTCTGCACGTAGCGTTCGGGCGGAAGCCCTGCGGGCATGGGCAGGTTCAGCGTCGTCCCCTCTCCCGCTCCCCGTCCCCGTTCGCCGGCGGCTCCGGTGCCGGGGAAGAGCGGGTGCTGGTGCATCGAGAGAAAGAACACGGAAGGGTCGTCGTAGAAGATGTCCTGGGTCCCGTTTCCGTGGTGCACGTCCCAGTCCACGATCAGAACCCGCTCGACTCCCGGCCGCGTCAGGGCGTGACGGGCGGCCACGGCGATGTGGTTGAAGAGGCAGAAGCCCATCGCCCGATCCGGGGTCGCGTGGTGGCCCGGCGGGCGCACGGCGCAGAAGGCCGCGCGGCACGTTCCGTCGAGGACCGCGTCCACCGCCGCGATTCCGCACCCGGACGCGGCGACGGCGGCGTCCCAGCTTCCCGGCGAGACCGGCGTATCGGGATCGATCCGCACGATCCCTCCGCTCTCGACGGACCGGTCGCAGACCGCCCGCACCCGTTCCACATGTCCCGGCGCGTGGGCCCGTTCCAGTGCGGCGACTTCGGCCGGCGACGGCATGACGGGGAGGACATCCTCGTGAAGCTCGGGCAGCGCCCGCTCGAGCGCGGTCATCACCGCGCGGAGCCGTCCCTGGTGCTCCGGGTGACCCCAGCCCGTGTCGTGCCGGCTGCAGTCGGGATGCTGAACCAGCCCGACCGGCGTCAGCGCCGCCGCCTCAAGCCGGCCGCGCGGGGTCTTGCCACGGGTTGCTAGGTCGCGAAGGTGGCGAGGCTCTGTCCCTCGGGGCCCTCCCGCAGCTCCCGGAGCGCCCGGTCCCGGAGCTGCCGGACGCGTTCGCGCGTCACGCCCAGCAAGCGGCCGATCTGCTCCAGCGTGTGCGGGTCTTCGCCCTGCAGTCCGTAGTACAGCCGCACCACGCGCGCGTCGCGTGGCCGCAGCCGGCGCAGACCCTCGGCGATGTGCCGCTTCAGCAGGCGCTGCTCGACGACTTCCTCGACATCCGTCTCGTCCGCGAGGAACCGCTCCGCGAGATCGCTGTCGTCGGCGGCCCCGACCCGCGCGTCGAGTCGAACCTCGCGCGCGTTCAGTCTCCGCAGCAGCGCGACCGTGGGCATCGTCAACCCCGTCTCCTCGGCGAGCTCCCGATCGCTGGGCTCACGGTCGAGGGTCTGACGCAGTTCACCCCGCGCGCGGATCATACGCGCCAGCTCGTTCGCCCGATTGAGAGGCACCCGCACCGGCCGGCCCTGCTTCGCGATGGCGGACAGGATCGCCTGGCGGATCCACCACACGGCGTAGCTGATGAACTTCACGCCGTGGTCCGGGTCGAACTTCCGGGCAGCGATGACCAGGCCGACGTTCCCCTCCTGAATCAGGTCGAGGAAGCTCAGCCCCTTGTTGCGGTATCGTCGGGCGATGGAAATGACGAAGCGGAGATTCGCGCGGATGAGGCGGTCGAGGGCGGAGGAGTCGCCGCTGCGAGCCGAGCGCGCGGTCTCACGTTCCTCGCTGGGGCTCAGGAGTGGATAACGACCCAGCTCCTCGAGGTAACGTTCCAGGATGTTCGGCGACAAACCCTCGCGATCCATCGCAACTTCCTCTCTCTGACGTCGACCCGGTCAGGCTCCCGATTCCGGCTCCGTCGCGCGCGGACCATCCGACGCTGAATTGAAAATAACGCGGATCGCCCGCGCCGCAAAAGATATGGTCGGGTGAGTGCGTCAGAACCGGCCGCGGGCGCGTTCGCGGGCCGGGAGGACCTCGAGGCAGGTGGTCCACCACCCCGTGACGATCGTCTCCACGAACTCCTCCGGCAGTCCTTCGTCGCGCATCTCGCCGGCGAGGCGCTCGTGATCGTAGCTCACCGGCACGAACTCGAGACTCGGCGGCGCCCCCGTGTCGGCGCCGAAATCGAGCAGTGCGTACCACACCTCCGGCCGCCCGTCGTTCGCGGGCCTGCCCAGGACGCCGACGTTGGCGAAGAATCCGCCGCCGGGCAGCGGGCGATGCCAAGGGATCCCGGTATGGGTCGCGAGCACGATGTCCGCCTCGTACTCGCCGGCGAGCCAGGCCAGAAACTGTGTTGAGGTCGCGGATTCCCAGAGGAACTCGTTCATGCGCCGGGGGCTGCCGTGGCACATGAGCACCCGCGTCCCGTTCGCCTCGAGGCGGATCTCGCCGGGGAGGCGGCCCATCCAGCGGCGCCACCGCTCGTCCGTGTTCCGGAACGTGTAGCGGTACGAGAGCCGGGCGAAGTAGTTGTCGCGCGGGTCGGTGTAGCCGCACTGGCAATCATCGAGGCCGCGCGCGATCGAATCGTCGTAGTTCCCGCGCAGAACGCGAACGTCGTGGTCGATGAGGAGCGGAAAGACCCGGTCCGGGTGGGGGCCGAACGCCCCGAGGTCGCCCAGGCAGTAGATCGCTTCCGCCCCCCGGGAGGCCGCGTCCTCAATTGCCGCCGCCAGCGCCAGGTGATTGCTGTAGACGCCGCCGAAGACGGCGATCCGTCGCGGTTCAGGAGACATCCTGCCCGATGCCCCCGTAGTTGGAGCAGATCGCGCCGTGCAGCCAGCACGTGTGGCACGCGGACTCGCCGAGCCGCACCGGGCGGGACGCCTCTTCGAGCGTCGAACCCATGCGCGCCGCGGGCGTCTCGATGAGGATGGGACAGGCGTAGATGCCGCGGTTCGTCACTACCCGGCTCGACGCGCAGAGCAGCTGGTTCTCGTCGTATCCCTCCAGCATCGCCTCCGTCACGCGCTCCTCATCCGCATAGGGGCGCACCCGGTCGGCTTCGCGTCCGATGCGGAGCGACGGGAGAATCTTGAGCCGCGGGTTCTCGTACCCGAGCGACCGAAGCCGTGCGACGAAGGCTTGTCGAACCTCTTCATCCCGTTCCGGTTCCCATACCTGCGTCGCGGTGATGATCGGAAGGAATCCCTCGGCGAGCAGCTTCCGGACGCCGTCCATCGCGCGATCGAAGGTGCCCGCGCCCCGGATGGGGTCGTTCGTCTCGGGCGACGGCCCGTCGAGGGAAACGCGCATCTCGAGCGAGTAGCTCGCCGCGCGGGCGGTCCGGGCGATGGGCTTCAGGGCCCGCGCGGGGAGCAGAGTCCCGTTCGTCAGCACGGAAGCGGGCCCCCGCTCCAGGGTCCGTTCCAGCATGGCGGGGAGGTCGGGATGCATGAAGGGCTCGCCGCCGGTGAAGTAGTACTCCTTGACGCCCCACTTCTCGGAGCGCCCGAGCCAGTCCTCGACCTCGGCGAGGGAGAGAAACTCGAAGCTGTCGTTGTCCGGGGCACAGCTGATGAAGCAGTGGACGCAGCGCAGGTTGCAGATCGTCCCGGTCACCTGAAACCAGAGCGTGTCCAGGTGGTCCAGCCGCACGAGGGGCGCATCCGCGCGCGGCTCCGCAGCCGGACCCGCGCCGTTCGACGCGGGCGCGGGCGAGTGGATCTTCCGCGCTCTCGCGCTGTCTCGCTGTGGTTCGATCGGCAGCGCCGATCCAGGCATCGGACAAACCTTTCCTTACCGCAGGCTGTTGATCCTACCGCGCGCGCCGGGGCACGCGCGAACGAGCGCCGGGGCGCTCAGGAGCCAAGCGCCCGTGGCGCATGCCAACAGGCAGGTCGTGCAAGGTCTTCAGGCCAGGAGCGGCACTCCCGAGCCGAGCCGCGCCTCCACTTCCTCCTCCGCGGCTTCGATCAGCGCCAGCACCGGCTTCGGATCGCGCGGAGCGGAAGGTTCGAAGGAGAAGATGCGCAGAACCCGCGCCGAGTGGTGCAGGGAACGCCCGAGCCGCGGGATGTCGATGAGGCCGCGCTCGCCCAGCGCCGTCAGCCGGCGAACTTCGCCGTCGTTCCGCACGAGGAGCAGGTTGAGCTCGAGCATGCCCGGGTAGCTCGGGTAGTCGAGCATGACCGCGCCCTCGGCGAGTCCCCACTCGAGCGCCATGCGCCGTTCGAGCGCGGCGACGAGGTCCGGGCGCCGCGACGGCCACGACGACAACGCGTCCGGAAGCTGATCGCCCGTCAGCTCCACGAGCCGCTTCGGAAGGCGCCGGTCGACGAGCGCCCGCAGCAGCTTCGCCGCCCGGCCGACGGCGGACGCGCCGTCGTAACCCGCGCCCGCCGACGATCGTTCGATGCGCCGGCCGATGAGCGCGAGCAGTTCCTCGTCGCTGGGGCCCGCCAAGTCCTCGGACGCGAGCAGTCCGCTGCCGAGCGCCGTCTGCACGAGGCGCACGAAGGTCAGCGTCGCGGCGCGCACGGCGTGGTGCCAGTAGACGTTGCGGAACATCTGGTACTTGGAGAAGAGGAGCGTCTCCAGCGCGCTGAGCCCCTTCTCGCTGACCGCGAGTTCGAGCCGGCGTCCCTCTCCCTCCCGGGCGACGGTGAGCGCGGGGAGCAGGCGGTCGACGTCCACGGCCCCGTACGGCACGCCGCAGAAGAGGGAGTCGCGCCGGAGGTAGTCGATCTTGTCGAGGTCCAGCGATCCGGAGATCAGTCCCTGCAGCGGGTGGCCGGACCTCCCGCGGATGAGGGCACCGATGCGCGCCGGGGCATCCGGGCCGTACCGCTCGAGGACGCGCCGGATGGGGTCCGCCGCCATGAAGCGCGCCGCGATCTCCTCGTGGTCTCCCGGGATCGCGCTCGGACCGAGTTCCTCCACCGCGTGCGAGAAGGCGTAGTGCCCCACGTCGTGGAGGAGCGCGCCGAGACGGACGACCGGCAGTTCGCCCATGTCTTCCGCATCCAGCGCCTCGAGGTGTCCGTCGCGCTCCAGACGGGAGATGGCCCGCGAGACGAGATGGTAGACGCCGAGGGCGTGCAGGAAGCGGTTGTGCACGCCGCCGGGATACACGAGGTGCGCGAAGCCGAGTTGCTTGACCCGCCGCAGGCGCTGGAACTGCGGCGCGTCGAGAATCTCGGCCGCGTCCCCCTCCACGCGGACGTTCCCCCACAGGGGATCACGGATGGTTCGTATTCTGGCCATGGGCGTCGCTGAACATGATCCGCGCGGCGTTCAACGGCCAATCAACCGGGGCGGCGGCATGTGGCCCGCGGCATACGGCCAGTTGGAGGTGCTGGCGGTGTTGCGGCGCGGTCGGGACGTTCGCGAGCTTGGACCCGTCAGGGCTTCGGCAGGGGCTTTCCCACGGGAGCACGAGCAGGCGGAACGGAGGCGGCGTGGAGATCAAACGCGACCGGATGGTGCACCTCGGGTACGCGAAGTACTGGCGCTCCGACCAGATCGTCGGACTGCTCCCGATCGAGGAAGATCGTGGACCCGGCCGGCGCACGGAGGTCTTCGTCGCCAGCCGTTCCGAACCCGTTACGGCCTCGCGATCCGAAGCTTCGATCCTCCGGGACATGGCGTCGCTCCCGGACGAGGCCCGGGTGGCCGAGGCCGGCTCCATCGCCGAGGACCTCGTGGGCGCGCTGCGCGACCTGTCGCCGGTGCTCAAGCGGATGCTGAAGA
Organism: Candidatus Palauibacter scopulicola; assembly: GCF_947581915.1. Lineage (NCBI taxonomy): Bacteria > Pseudomonadati > Gemmatimonadota > Gemmatimonadia > Candidatus Palauibacterales > Candidatus Palauibacteraceae > Candidatus Palauibacter > Candidatus Palauibacter scopulicola. Next base: position 109,046 of record NZ_CANPWG010000038.1, on the reverse strand, counting down.
ACGAAGAGGGTTTCGACGTCGAGTACTGGGCCGGCAGACTGCGGCGGGTCATGGAGTCGGACGATGACGGCCAGGAGGACCTCTTCGGCTGACGGGAGGCGCGTGGCCGCCTCCACGGTGGCCACCGCGGCGGCGGTCGCCCTGGCCGTGCTCTGTTTCGCCTCCGGCGCCGGAGCCCAGGAGATCCCGGCAGCGCCGGCCGAGGCTCCGCGGGCCGGGGGCTCGGATGGCTGGAACTCCGAAGCGGCGCTTCTGCTCATCGGGCACGCGATCGATGCGCGGCGGTACGCCTGGGCCGACAGCTCCCTCGAACGATTTCGGGCCGACGTGCAGGGGCACGTGTACTACCTCGGCGACATCCTCGGGGAGCGGCACGTCATCCGGGCGGACCAGGTCGCGGTGGATGTGCGCTGGCAGCGCCCGGACCGCTCGATGCAGACGATCGTCGGGCGCCGGCACGAACTCCGGCTGCCCACCACCATCCACTATCACCTCGACCACCTCTTTCTCGTCCTCGACAACTTCGGGGACCGGATCCGGATCGGAGACGGCCACGGCCAGGAGATCCGTGACGTGCTTCATCCCGCGGCGGCCGGCGCGCGCGAGTTCTACGAATACCGGCTCGCGGACTCGCTCGAGATCCGGGTCCGCGACCGAACGGCGCGGGTCTTCGAACTCGAGGTCCGTCCGCTGGACGGGACGGACGCGGGCGCCGTGGGGTCGCTCTTCGTCGAGCGGGAGACGGGGGCCATCGCGCGGATGCGGGTCACGTTCACCCCCGCCGCCTATCGCGACCCGCAGATCGTGCGGCTCGTCGTCGACCTGCGCTCGGCCCTGCAGGAGGGCCGCTACTGGCTGCCCGACGAGCAGGAACTCGAGATCGTGCGCTCCCTTCCGTGGTTCGACTTCCCGCTCGAGACGCTCGTCCGGACCCGCCTCCGCGTCCTCGACTACGACTTTGGCGAGGAGGCGCTCTTCGGGCTCGGGCCGGGAGACCTCATCTACAGCTATCGGGACGAGGAGCTGGCCCGCTTCGACGCATGGGAAGACCCGCTGTTTGCGGGACCGCTCGAGGGAGGAAGCGCCGACGGCGATCTGGGGGCGGCCGTCGCGGACGCACGCGGACTCCTGCTGCGGCGGACCCTGCTCGGGGGGCGACGCTGGCAGTTGGCGCTTCCGAACGCCTCCGGGGGGATCCGGGCGCGGCGTTCCGAGGGCCTGTTCGTCGGGGCGGGAGGCACCTACCGGCCGAACGACCTCACGCGGGTGTCGTTCGGGGGCGGCCATGCGATCGGGGAGGCGCGGCCCCAGGCGAGCCTTGGGCTGCGCCGACGGGTGGGGGCGGTCGAGGTGGAGGTCGACGGCTGGCTGCGGGCTCACCGCGATGTGGGGCCGCCGGCTGGCGTCGGGGCGTTGCGGACGCTTGCCCTCCTCGCCGGGGGAGAGGACTACGAGGACCCCTACCTCACGACCGGCGGACGGATCGGGATCGCGCGCCGCGAGGGTCCCGTGCGCTGGCAGGTCGGCGCTTCCTTCGAGCGTCACCGGAGCGCCGGACTGGTCGTCGGGACCGCGCCGTTCGGAGACCGGCCGCTTCGCCCCGTGCGCCCGGTCGACGACGGGGAGCTGGCCCGGGTCGATGCCGGACTGACTGTGGAGCTCCAGGGCGGGCCGGGGACGCGGTGGACGCTGGAACTCGCGGGAGAAGCAGCGGCGCCTGGCATCGGGGACTTCGGCTACACGCGCGCCACGGCCGCGCTGCGGGCCCGGGGGTATCCCGGTGGCGCGTGGACCTGGGCGAGCGGGATCGAGTTCGGGGCCGCGGGCGGCACGCTGCCGGCCCAGCGCCTCTTCCTGCTCGGGGGGCGCGGTTCGCTGCCCGGCTACGAGTTTCGCGGCTGGGGCGGGGACCGCATGGCGCTGTGGCGTGCCGAGGTGTCGCGCGCGATCGCGTCCCCCTGGCTGCGGTTGCGCGCCATCGGTGCCGTCGGCCGGGCTGACATCGGCCGCGCCGGCGAGAGCGCCGCCCGCCGCTTCGGCGTGGGCGGAAGCGAGGGGCTGCGGGCCTCGGCCGGCCTCGGCGCGGGCCTTTTCTACGACATCCTGCGCCTCGACGTCATGCGCGGAGAGGACTGGATCGTCCTCCTCTCCGTGGACCCCCGATTCCTCAGGATCCTGTAACAACCCCCGCCGGGAGCGTGGCCGGCAGTCTTGTTTCCCGGGGCGGGCGATGTAAGGATTCACCGTGGATCGTTGCGTCTCCCGCGGGAACGCGGTGAGCGCGACGCAAACGCGCAAGAAGGTCTCCCGCTTGAGGTTCGCACATGAGTGACGCCGAGATCACGACCGAGACCCCAACCGGTCATTCCCGCAGGACGTTCATCAAGGGGGTCATCGCGACCGGCGCGGTGGTCTCCTCCTCCAGCCACCTCTTCCGGGCCCGGAGCCTGTCGGCCAGCGCGGCCGTGCGGGCGTCGATGCCCCGCATGATCTCGCTGAACGTGAACGGGGTGTCGCGTTCGGTCGATGTCATGCCGCAGGAGACGCTGGCCATGACGCTCCGCTACAAGCTGGGGCTCACAGGCACGAAGCTCGGGTGCGACCGCGCGGAGTGCGGCGCCTGCACGGTGCTCATCGACGGGGTCTCGCACTACGCGTGCTCGATGCTGACGAACGCGGTGCGCGACCGGTCGGTGACGTCGATCGAGGGGCTCGAGAGCGCGGACGGCACGCTGCACCCGGTGCAGCAGGCGGTGATCGACGAGGGCGGCTTCCAGTGCGCCTTCTGCGCGCCCGGCTTCATCATGAGCATGGTCGCGCTCACGAACGAGAATCCGGAGCCCACGCGCGAGGAGGCGGCCGAGGCCCTCTCCGGCAACCTCTGCCGCTGCGGGGACTACAACAAAATCCTGAACTCCGCCATGCGTGCCGCCGAGTACGCGCGGCGCATGGTGTGAGGGGAGGACGATCATGGCGCTAATCGGACAGGACATTTCGCCGCCGGATCTGCGCGCGAAAGTCACGGGACGAGCCAGGTACGCGGAGGACTTCAGGGCCGAAGGCATGGTCTTCGCGAAGCTCCTCCTCAGCCCCATGCCGCACGCCCGCGTGCGCAGCCTGGACGCGAGCCGCGCGCTCGCCATGCCCGGCGTGCTCGGGATCCTGCGGGCGAGCGAGGTCAACCAGCCCGACGCACCGGGCGAGGCCGCGCTCACGGATGAGCCGAAGTACGTGGGCGAGCCCATCCTGGCGCTGGCGGCGGTCGACGAGACGACGGCGGCGGACGCCATCGAGCTGATCGACATCGACCTCGAGCCGCTCCCGTTCGCGATCGACCCGCTCGACAGCCTGCGGCCAGGCGGACCGGACGCCCGGGTTGAAGGCAACGTCAGACGCTTCGGCGAGGACGGGCCGGAATGGGTGTCCCTGAAGTGGCCGCAGGCGGAGTTCGACGCGGCGGAGGCCGAGAATCGGCTGCCGATGGGCGATCCGACGGACGAGTGGTCGCACGGAGACCTCGACGCGGCGTTCGCCGACGCGGACTACGTGCTCGAGGACACCATCGTGCACCAGTCGCTCACCCACCACCCGATGGAGCCGCGCAGCTCCATGGCGTACTGGGAGGACGGGCGCTGCTACCTGTACGGATCCACGCAGAGCACCCAGCGCACCCACCAGGCGCTGGCGGGGCAGCTGGGCCTCGAGCCGGAGGACGTCGTATTCGTGGGCCAGTACTGCGGCGGCGGCTTCGGCTCCAAGATCGCCGGCGCCACGATCTACCAGGTCACCGCGCTCCTCGCGAGGAAGATCCAGCGACCGGTGATGATGCGGATCAACCGTTACGAGGAGAACTACATCGGGCGTGCGCGTCCCGGCTTCCAGGCCTGGACGAAGATGGGCTTCCGCAGCGACGGGAAGATCACGGGGATCGACCTCTACATCATCCAGGACCACGGGCCGTACGGACGGTCGGGCGACTACAACACCGCGGGCGCGGTGACGGACCTCATGTACCAGCCCGACGCGATGCGCTTCCGCGGCCTCACGCTCTACACGAACACGCCGCCGCGGGCGGCGCAGCGGGCGCCGGGCGGCGCGCAGATCGTCGCCATGCTGGAGCCGCTCGTCGACAAGGCGGCGCGCGAACTTGGGATCGACCGGGTGGATATCCGGAAGATCAACGCCCCCACGCACGACTCGGAGTTCGGGCCGGGGCGGGCCACGACGACGAGCGCCTTCGTGCGCGAGGCGATCGACGTGGGCGCGGAACAGTTCGACTGGGCTGGCAAGCAGGCGCTCAGCGGACAGCGGAACGGGACGAAGGTCACGGGGGTCGGGGTCGGGCTGAGCCCGTACGTCGGCGGTTCGTCGGGGTTCGACGGGCTCCTCCTCATCCGCCCGGACGGGAAGCTCTACATCCACCAGGGGATCGGGAACCTCGGTACGCACTCGATGGCGGACACGGCCCGGGCCGCGGCGGATGAACTCGGCCTCGAGTGGGACGACTGCGCGGTCATCTGGGGCGACAGCTCGCAGCACCACCCGTACAGCTCGGTGCAGGCGGGGAGCCAGACGATCCACGCGCACACGCGCGCCAACTACGCCGCCGCACTCGACATGAAGCGGAAGCTGCAGGAGGTCGCGGCCGCCGCGCTGGGCGGCGCGGCGAGCGGCTACCGGGTCGAGGGCGCCCGCGTGACCGGACCGGGAGGCTCGATGAGCTTCGCGCAGGCCGCGGAGCGCGCCATCGCCATGGGCGGCGAGTACTCCGGCCAGGAGTTGCCGGAGGACATCAACGACTACACCCGGGGGTCCGCCACTCAGCTGGCGGGCCAGGGCCTGATGGGCGTCGCGCGGGACAACTTCTCGCACGAGGGCTCGACGTGGTCGTGGGTCGTGGGCTTCGCGGTCGTCGAACTCGATACCGAGACCGGCGACGTGGTACTCGTCGACTACACGGGCTCCGCCGACTGCGGGGTCGTCGTGCACCCGCGCAGCCTCGCGGCGCAGATCCACGGCGGCAGCGTGCAGGGCTTCGGCCAGGCGCGCAGCCAGAAGTGGGTGTACGACCCGAAGTGGGGCGTGCCGTTCGCCCACCGACTCTATACCGCGAGACCTCCCGGCATCCTCGACGTGCCGCTCAGCATGGACTGGGCGGCGGCGGGCGAGCCGGACCCGCAGACGCCGATCGGCGCCAAGGGAATCGGGGAGCCCCCGGTCGGAGCCGGATCCGCGGCGGTCACCTCCGCGATCGCGGACGCGCTCGGCGGGCGCTGCCTGTGCCGGATCCCGCTGACGACGGACGTGATCCTGGCCGAGCTCGAGGGCCGGGCGCAGCCGCACGCACTCACCGAGATCCACAGCTAGGGGAGATAGGACGATGGCCGTGATTCGCGACATGATGCCCGCGTTCGAGCTCTTCCAGCCGACGAGCGTGGACGAGGCGCTGGACGTGCTCGAGCGCCACGACAACACCTGGGTTCTGGCCGGCGGCCTCGACTCGATGGACTGGTTCAAGGACCGCATCAAGCGGCCCGACGTCGTCGTCGAGCTGGGCTCCGTGAGCGAGCTGACCGGAATCCGCGCGAGCGGGGACGGGCTTGAGATCGGCGCCATGACTTCGCTGCGCGACGTGGCGGCGAGCGAGGACGTGCGGTCCCGCTTCGGACTCCTCGCCGACGCCGCCGTCGAGGTGGCGACGCCGCAGATCCGCAACCAGGGGACGCTGGGCGGCAACCTCATCCAGGACACGCGCTGCTGGTACTACCGTGGCGGGTGGCCGTGCTACCGCGCGGGCGGAAACATCTGCTACGCGGGGACGCCCCGCTCCATGAACCGCGAGCACGCCGTGACCGGACAGAGCCGCTGCGTGGCGGTGAACGGGGCCGACACGGCCGGGGCGCTGGTCGCGCTCGGCGCGCAGATGATGGTGCGGAGCCAAGGCGGCGAGCGCGTCTACGAGGCCGAGGACTTCTTCGTCGGCCCGGAGATCGACATCGAGCGTATGACCGTGCTGGAACCGGGAGATCTCCTGACGCACGTGCGCATCCCCGGCGACTGGGCGGACGCGCGCTTCTACTGGGAGAAGGTCCGCGACCGGAAGTCGTGGGACTGGGCGCTGGCCAGCGTGGCCGCCGCGATCGTCGAGTCGAACGGCACGATCGAGCGCGCCCGGATCGCGCTCAACGGCGTGGCCCCGACGCCGGTGCGGCTGACCGACGTCGAGGACCTCATCCAGGGCATGCCGGCGAACGACGACACCGGCATGGCGGCCGGCGAACTCGCTACGCGCGGCTTCAAGCCGCTGCGCCACAACGACTACAAGGTGCCGCTCGCGCGGAATCTCGTCCGGCGCGCGGTGCGAGGAGACATGGCCTAAATGGAGATCCTCAGAACGGCGCCGAATCCCTGGGGCCAGGAGGTACTCGTCGGCGTCGCCTGGGATCTGCTCTGGGCCGCCGCCATCGCCGGTTTCCTGTTCGTGGTCGGGCACCATCTGTACGTCTGGATCATGGCGCCCAAGGCTCCGAAGACCGCGCCGGAGGCGGCGCCCGACGTGCCCGAGCGGGTCGAGCGCCACTCACAGGCGTCCCGGACCTTCCACTGGCTCATGGCGGCGACGATGCTCACGCTGCTGGTCACGGCGTTCTTCCCCGTGATCGGCGTCCAGTTCGCCTGGGTCACGATTCACTGGATCGCGGGGATCGTCCTGACGCTCCTCATCATCTGGCACATCATCCACGCCTCGACGAAGCAGGATTTCTGGTCCGTGTGGACCGGGGCGAAGGAGATCGGACAGGCGTTCCAGGCGGCCGGGAAGTTCCTGCGCCGCCAGCCGGCCAAGGAGGAGCGGTCCGGAAAATACCCGCTCGACCAGCGGGCCTACCACAACGCCGTGACGCTCGTCTCGCTCGGGGTCATCGTCACGGGAATCCTCATGATGTTCGGGGTCGACACCTGGTTCTGGGCGAGCAATCCGTATTTCCTCTCCGACTCCACGTGGGGGCTCGTGTTCGTCCTGCACGGGCTGTGCGGCGTCGGGCTCGTCACGATGGTCATCGCCCACGTCTACTTCGCCATCCGGCCCGAGAAGCGCTGGATGACCCGCTCCATGATCAAGGGCTGGATCACGCGCGAGGAGTACCTCGAGCACTATGATCCCGACCTCTGGAAGCTGGGGACGGAGCCGGCCGGGGCCGAGATGGCGGGGGGGAGCGCGTCGTCCGCGGACGCCGACGGGGTCGTGCCCGCTTGAGCCGCGAGGAGCTGAAGGCTCACATCGAGGTGCTCGAAAAGGCGTACGAGTTCTTCCTCTCCTACGCCGCGCTCGGCGCCGAGCGTGAGGAAGCCTCGAAGGTCGGCGGCCAGTTGCGGGAGTACCTGAGCCGGGCGGATGCCGCGCTCCGGGCGCTGGCGGACGACCTCGGCGGCCTGGTGGCGGCGGAGGGGCTGGAACCGGCGGGCGCCTACGGCGAGATGATCGACGTGACTTCGGCCGATGCCGCGCGGGCCGGGGCGGCGGTCCGGATCGTCCTCACCCAGGAGACGATCAGTTCGCAGTTGATCGACAACCTCAACGCCTCGTCCCACCTGAGGGCACTCCTCACCGACCTCTTCCTCCTCGACGACGTCGTCTGAGTCTCTCGTGAGGGGCGACGGCGTTAGCCGTCCGTGCGCGTGAAGGTGAAGGTGCCGATGGGCTCGTCCGAGAAGGGGCTCTCGCCCCGCAGACTGCGGATCGGTTCCTTCGGCTGGGTGTCGTCGTTGGCGGAAGTGTACACCGGGCCGCTGTCCGTCCCCGCGTCGTAGGGATAGAGGACGACCTCGAGTTCCTCGATCCAGTTTCCCTCGTCGTCCCGTAGCGAGAGTCCCGACACGCCCACGAACCAGTCCGGGCTCGGGGCGATCATCGTGACGAGGGTGACGAGCGGAAACTCCTCCCGCAGCGCGATCGCCTGAATCGTCGTGCTCCCGGGGCTGCGGATCCCGGAGCCGTTGACGACCGCCAGCGCGTCTCCCGGGATTTCGGCCTGGATCTCCGCGGTGAGCGTGGAGGTGCCGCCCGTTTCGGCCATGCTCTCGATCCCCGGCGTGGCTATGCCGTCCCGGGCCCAGAAGGTCACACCGGCCTTGTGCACGGCGCCGATGAGCGGTGAGAAGTGGGCCCCGCCCGGAAAGTTCGTCGGGTGCGTCGACGCGCTCCACGTCGCATCGAAGACCACGCGGTACGTCGCCGTGGTCGCCGCGACCGGGGGCGGCGGTGGTGGCGGTTGAGGCTCCGGGCCCGGTCCGGGATCGGTCCCGGCACCCCCGCACCCCGCCATCGCGGCGAGAGCGACCGCGCCCACCACTGGCCGAAGCCACGCCTGTCGACACTCCGCAACCGTGGGAATCATGGTGGCTTTTATCCGATCGAGTCCGCCGAAGGTTCCGGTTTCCCGGCGAGAAGCCGGCGGCGACTCAGGCGCCGGCGTGCCAGGCGGCGAGGACCTCGGCTTCCATCTCGGCGGGGAGGCCGGCCCGGGGTTCGGCGCGGCGATCCTCGGGGAGCGAGTTCCACCACTCGACCGTGTCGCGGGCGGTGTCGGCGAGCGGGCGGAAGGTGAGCCCGGCCTGCACGGCGGCAGCGACGGAAACCTGGTTCATGCCGACCGTTTCCCCTTCGGGCGGCGTCCAGTTCGTCATGTGGCCCCAGGGCGCCACCTCGTGCTCCTGCATGAACTCGGTCGACACCCAGGTGAACGTGGCGTTGGAGCCGAGCGCGGCGCGGATCTCCTCCAGCATGGCGCCGAACTGCTGCACCTCGCCCGTGGCGTTGTACGTGCCTCCGTTCCCGGGGCCCTCGACGAGGCGCACGATCCACTCGGAGAGGTCGCGCGCGTCAACGTTCTGCACCGGGTCGGCGGGGGTGTTGGGGGCGAGCACCTCCCCTCCGCGGTCGACGCGGACCGGCCAATACGTCCAGCGGTCCGTGTTATCGCCGGGCCCGACGATGAGCCCCGGGCGCACATTGATCGCGTTCTCGCCGAAGGCGTCGCGCGCGTACTGCTCGCAGCGCGCCTTCCTGGGCCCGTAGCCTCCGTCGTCCTCGGCCTCGTCGGGCGACAACTGGCCGACGTGATAGTCCTCGTCGATCCCGACCTGGGCGAAGTCCGCGTAGGCGGAGATGGAGGAGACGAAGAGGTAGCGGTCGACCTGGTCGCGCAGGAGCTCGGTCGTCGATGCGACCCAGCTCGGGTAGGAGGCGGAGTTGTCGATCACCGCATCCCACTCCCGGCCCTCGAGGGCCGACAGATCGCTCGTCCGGTCGCCGATCAGGTGCTCCACGCGCGCGAAGTAGTCCTGGTAGAAGGGCGGCTCGGTCTGCCCGCGCGTGAAGATCGACACCTCGTGGCCCCGGTCGAGCGCGTACTTGACCTGGTGCGGACCGATGAAGCGGGTGCCGCCGAGGATGAGGATGCGGAGCGGGCCGCCCTCGCTCCCCGCGCAGGCGGCCGACCCGAAGGCGCCGAGTACGCCGAGCGCCCCGCCGGCCCGGGCGGATGTCTTCATGAACTCTCGTCGGGTCTGGTTCCACGCCATCGTGATCTACTCCCTTTCTGTGCCTGCTTCTGTGCCTGCTCCTGTGCCTTCCTCGCCCGGCGCCCTCTCTGCGGCGCGGGGTCCGGACCAGCCGTATGCGTCCGCCACCGTGATCGCGATCTCCGCCGCGAGCTCGCTCCCCGAGTCGGAGTTCGTCATCACGAAGACGCCGTCGTCGCCGTCGATGTACGCCGCGAACGTGCAGCGGAAGCCCTGGTTCGAGCCGCCGTGCCGAAAGCGTTCGCCATCCTCCGAGATCGCCGGGCCCAGTCCCCAGTCGTCGGCGTCGGGCGTCAGCATCTCTCGCGCGAGCGCTTCTCCCAGCACGCGGGTCGACTCGCCCTTCCAGGCACGCTGCATCTCCCGGGCGTAGAGCGCGAGTTCGCTCGGCGTCGTCCACAGTCCGGCGGCCGCCTGTTCCGGATAAGTATGCCACCCGCCGGGAACCCGGTCGCCGTTCGGCCGGTAGCCCGTCGCGATGTCGTCCTGGCGCTCGGGGGGAATCGGCTGCTCGTACGTCGAGCGCGTCATGCCGATCGGGTCGAGCACCTCCTCGCGCATGACCTCGGCGAACGGTGCGCCGCGGACGTCCGCCACGAGTTGCTGCATCACGGTGTAGCCGCCCCCGGAGTAGCGCCAGCTCTCCCCCGGCGCCTTGTAGACGCGCACGGGGTCCGTGTTGCCGCGCCCGTCGAGGACGCCCGGCCCGTCCGGCGCCTCCTCGGCCGGCCCGTAGCCCGGGAAGCCCCACACGGTGAGGCCGGCCCGGTGCGTGAGGAGCCCCCGCAGGGTGACGGGCGCCTGCTCCGTGAACTCGTTGTCGGGCACCTGCCAGCTCGTGAGGTGGGCGTTGACGTCGCCATCGAGGTCAACGCGGCCCGATTCGACAAGCCGCAGCGCGGCGAGCGCGGCCACGGGCTTGGAGATGGAGGCCGCCTGGAAGAGCGTGTTCGGCGTCACGGGGCGGCCCGATTCGACGTCGGCGAGCCCGTAGCCGCGAGCCCAGGCGATCTCGCCGTCGACCAGGACGGCGACGCTCACGCCGGGCACACCCAGTTCGGCCATGCGGTCGGCGAGCGAGGACCGCACGACCGGCTCGCCCCGAACCGTGAAGGTGGGCAGCAGCGAGGACTCCACGATCGCCTGGGGGGAGCCGTCCGCAGCCCCTTCCGGCACGGAACTGTCGGGCGTGGGCGGCGGCGCGCACGCGAGCGCACACGTGAGCACACACAATGTCCAGGCGATGAGGACGGTCCGGGCTGCGTTCACGGTCCCTTCCCGAATTTGCAGTCGTACCAGCTGCGGCCGATCCCGAGATCGACGCGCAGGGGGACGGTCAGCTCGATGGCCCCCTCCATCTCCTCGCGCACGACCCGGCCGATCGATTCAACATCGGACTCCGGGGCCTCGATGAGCAACTCGTCGTGCACCTGGAGCAGCATGCGGGACCCGGTCCCCGCGAGACGTTCGTGCAGCCGGATCATCGACACCTTGATGAGGTCCGCCGCCGATCCCTGGATCGGGGAGTTCGTCGCGGTCCGCTCGCCGTAGCCGCGGATCCCGGGGTTCCTCGACCGGATCTCGGGGATGTAGCGGCGGCGCCCGAACAGCGTCTCGACGTAGTTCCGCTCCCGCGCCAACTCCTTCATCTCCTCGAGGTACGCCGCGACGCCCGCGAACCTCTCGAAGTATCCGGCGATGAACTCGCTCGCCTGCCCCCGCGAGATGCCGAGCTGCTGCGCGAGCGCGAACGGGCCCTGGCCGTAGATGGTCGCGAAGTTGATCGTCTTCGCCTGCTCGCGCATGGTCGGCGTGACGTCATCCGGCTCGACCCCGAAGATCCGGGCCGCGGTCTCGCGGTGGATGTCGCGCTCCGCGCGGAACGCTTCCACGAACGCCTCGTCCCCGGAGAGATGGGCCATGACGCGGAGTTCGATCTGCGAGTAGTCCGCTCCCGTGAACAGGTGGCCCGGTGCGGCGACGAACCCCTTCCGGATCTCGCGTCCCAGCGCCCGCCGGATCGGAATGTTCTGGAGGTTCGGATCCGAGGAGGAGAGTCGGCCGGTCGCGGCGATGGTCTGGTTGAAGCGCGTGTGGATGCGTCCCCGGTCGTCAATGAGCCGCGGGAGCACGCTCACGTACGTGCCGTCCAGCTTGTCGAGCTCCCGGTGTTCGAGGATGAGGCGGGGGAGTTCGTGGCCCATGGTCGCCAGTTGCTCGAGCACGGACTCGTCCGTTGAGGGGCCGGTCTTCGTCTTCTTGAGGACGGGCAGCGCGAGCCGGTCGAAGAGCAGCTCCCGCATCTGCGGGACGGAACGGAGGTTGACCTCGGTCCCGGCGATCTTGTGGATCTCCGAGCGCACGGCGTCGAGATCGCCGCGCAGACGCCCCTGCAAATCGTCGAAGAAGTCGAGGTCGATCGCAATGCCGGCCCGCTCCATGCTCGCGAGCACCGTGACGAGCGGCATCTCCACCTCGCGGAAGAGGCGGCCCATGCCCGTGCGGACGAGGTCGGCCTCGTCGACCTTCGCGAGCCGGTGCAGGAGGGCGGCGCGCGGCCCGGCCCACTCGGCGACCCGCTCGGGCTCGATCGATGCCAGCGGAAGACGGTTCCGTCCGGTGCCCGTGATGGCGTCGCCCGTCTCGAGGCCGACGCCGAGCCGGTCGGGTGCGAGGGTGGCGAGGGCGCGGTCGCGACGGGCCGGATCCAGACAGTAGGAGGAGATCTGCGTGTCGAACGCACCGTCGTCGTCGAGGCCCCCCAACTCGACCTCGTGCCGGCGCAGGAGTTGGGCGGCGTACTTGAGATCGTGCCCGAGTTTCGGCGTGTCCGAGGCCAGCAGGTCGCGCAGGCCTCGCATGTCGGACGACATCAGCTCCGGCAGGCCCACGGGCTCTCCCGCATCGAAGGCGAGCGTGGGGTTCCCCGCCGCGTCGTGCTGGACTTCCGGGGCCCGGTGCCCAAGGGGCAGGTAGAAGGCGCGCTCCTCGGAGGCGGCGAGCGCGAGGCCGACGAGGTCCGCGGCGAGCGGATCTTCGGAGCTGCCCGCGACGAAGAGTCCGATGCGCGCAGCTCGGGAGCACTCGGCCAGCACGGCGGCCAGCCGATCGGCGTCGGCCACCACGACCACCTCCGCGGCGAAGCGCTCGGCCTCGGTCGCCGGAGCCTCCAGCTCCCTCAGCAGGTTGTGGAACTCCAGGTCGCGGAATACGGACGCGGCTTTCCCGGCGTCGAGCGGTCGCGACCGGAGGCCCTCCAGATCGAGGCTCACGGGCGCGTCGGTGCGGATCGTCACCAACCGCCGGGAGCGCCGAGCGTCCTCGGCGTGCTTGAGAAGCGCGTTTCGAGCCCGAGCCGCCGTGATTTCCTCCACCCGCGCCAGGATGGACTCCAGATCGCCGAACTCCCGGATGAGGGCGGGCGCGATCTTCTTTCCGATGCCGGGGACGCCGGGGACGTTGTCGGACGAGTCGCCTAGCAGCGCGAGGAAATCGGTCACGCGCTCCGGGGGCACGCCGAACCGTTCCTCGGCGTTGGCGGGCGTCACCCACACCTGGTCGACTCCGGCGGGTCCGCCGCGGCCCGGATTGAGCAACGCGGTGCGTTCGTCCACGAGCTGGTGGAAGTCCTTGTCTCCGGAGACGATGACGGTGCGCAGACCCTGGCCCGCGGCTTGCTGCGCGAGGGTCCCGATCACGTCGTCCGCCTCCCACCCGTCCGCCTCGATGACGGGCACCCGAAAGGCGGCGAAGATCTCCCGGCAGCGGGGGAGGGATGCCCGGAGTTCGTCGGGCATCTTCTCCCGCGTGGCCTTGTACTCCGGGTAGATGTCGGTGCGGAAGCTGTCGCCGGCATCGAACGCGACGCCGAGATAGTCGGGGGCGTGATCGGCGATCAGCCGCATGAGGAAGCGGGCGATGCCGTAGGGGGCGGACGTGTTTTCGCCGCTCGAGGTGGTGAGCGGGCGGTTGATCATGGCGAAGAACGCGCGGTAGATGAGCGCGTAGCCGTCGAGCAGGAACAGCGACGGACCGGCGGACTGCGGGGGTTTCACCACGCGTGGCGCTGCCACACGGCGTTCACGGGCCGGCGGGGAGGGTCAACATGGCATCCAGTATGTCCCTGGGGCCGTCCGCGGCAAAGCCCGGCGACAAAAAAACGCCCCGCCGCGAGGGGCGGGGCGCGTGAAGCTCCGGCTACGGCCTCCGGTCAGGCGGTGCGCACGACGCGGGTCGCGTGCAGGCCCTTGTCGCCCTGCGTGAACTCGAAGTCCACCGCCATCCCTTCGACGAGCGTCTTGTACCCGTCCATGTCGATGGACGAGTAGTGCACGAAGACGTCATCGCCGCCGTCGGGCTGCTCGATGAAACCGTACCCCTTGGAGTCGTTGAACCACTTGACCGTACCTGATGGCATCCTGCCTCCTGCGTACCTCGGTGATGGGTGTTGCGGGCGCTCCGCGCAGCTGGTTGTGCGTCGTTTTTCGCGCCGCCGGACACGAGACGTTGCTATGCTACGGGGGCCATTTCGACCCGTCAACACGCCGTCCGGAACGACCGGTTCAGGGGTTCGGGACGCCCAGGTCCGGGTACAGGAAACGGTAGATTTCGGCCAGTTCCGTGACCGCCCGGACGTACTCGCGCGTCTCCCGGTAGGGGATCCGCTCGACCAGTTTTTCGTCGTCCGCGAACTCGGGAAAGTCGCGCCAGCGCGTGTATCGGTGGGGGCCGGCGTTGTAGGAGATCATCCCCGCGATATCGAAGCCGTCGAAGCGGCCGAGGACTTCCGACAGGTACCGGGTCCCTAGCATCAGGTTGACCTGCGGGACCGTGAGCTGGTGACGCCGATAGCCTGCGAGTCCGGCGCGGGAGGAGACGTTGCGGGCCGTCTCGGGCAGGAGCTGCATGAGACCGATGGCATTGGCGACGGAACGGATCTCCGGGTCGAACATCGACTCGCGACGCGAGAGTCCGGCGACGAAGTGCGGCGGGAGTCCGTTCCGCTCGGCCGCGGCGACGAGGGCCTCGCGGAAGGGCAGCGGATAGATCGCTTCGAGGAGCGGGCGGGTCCAGCGGCCGCGAATCGACTGCGCGCGCCAGCCCTCGCGGATTCCCTCCCGCGTCCATTCCGCGTCGTTCAGGGCGTGGGCGAAGGCAAGGATGGCGCCGTAGGTCCCCGGGCCGCGCTCGCTGGCGCGGCGGTATTCCCGGCGCGCGCGCTCGGGCCATCCCACCTCTCGCAGCACGTTCATGCGCCGGAGCGCCGTGGCGTGGATGGGATCGAGGTCGGGCAGCGGCTCGCCGTCCCCGATTCCGACCGCGGCCAGGCGATCCGTGCCGGTGCGGGGCTCCGCGAGGATCGCGTAGTAGTCGAGCGGGCTGTACCTGAGGGCGCGGGCGTAGAACGCGCTCGCGCCCTGGGTGTCGCCCAGCGCCTCCGCGACCTTGCCACCCCAGTAGATCGCTCCCTGGACCCACTCGCCCTCCGGGTAGCGCTCACGGTATTCGGCCAGGAGCATCCGCGCCTCCTCGTAACGGCCCTCGTGGTACGCGAGCAGCGCGAGCCGTTCCAGCGACCGCGTCCCGTAGCTCGCGTCCGGGAACGCGCGGTAGGAGCGCTCGAAGCCCTCCGCGGCGATGTCGGGGCGGCCGGCATCGTGCTCGAGGTCCGCGATGAGGTAGGCGGCGCGGGCGGCGACATCCCCGGAGCCGCGGGCGGCCGTCTCGCGAGCCTCGTCGGCGTCGCCGTGGCGACCGAGCGCACGGTAGATGCTGGCGGCGAGCATCCACAGCGACGCCCGGGGCGCGGCGACGGAAGCGGGGTCCCCGGTCCACGGGGCCAGCGCCTCGGCCGCCCGCGCGGGAGCGCCCAGCGCCATGTACGCCGACGCGAGGGATTCGGCGATGCCCGGGCGTTCGGCCGCCGGTGCGAGCTCCAGCGCCTCCGCCAGATAGCCGGCGCCGCGGGAGTGACGTCCTGCGCGGGTGTCGGAGCGCCCGACATCGCGCAGCGTCCGCCAGGACCTGGTGAGCGCGAGGAGCGCGGGTCCCGTCTCCGGCGTCTGGAGGCCTCTCCTGATCGCATCCGCGAAGGCCGACGCGGCCGAGGCGGAATCCCCGACCGCCAGGTAGTGCGGTCCGAGGTGCCGGGCGGCGAGGACGTTCCGGACGCCTTGGCCGGCGCGGCTCGCGAGCGCGGCCCCACGTTCCGGATCCTCGAGCTTGAAGGCCAGGCGGGCTGCGGGGAGGCGCGCGGAATCCGCCGGAACGCGGGCCTCGCGCACGATCGAGTCGGCGAGGGCGAAGGCGTCCCGGTCCTCGGCCTCCGCCAGGGCGTAGAGGCGCGAGAGCCGCAACCACGAAGCGAGTTCCGGGTGTTCGCCCTCGGCGAGCGCGAGCTGGTCCCGCGCTTCGTACCACTGGTAGCGCCGGTAGGACACGCGGGCGAACTCGACGCGCGCGCGAAGCGGCGGGGTCCCGTCGATCCCGCTCAGATACGCGCGGTAGTGCGCCGCGGAACGGGTCAGGCTGTCGAGCCCCGCGTACGCCCGCGCCAGGAGGACCGTCGCCTGCGACGGCGCGGACGGTGGCCAGCTTTCGCGCTCCGAGAGGAGGTCCAGCACGGAGGCCCATGCCCGCTGATCCGCGAAGGCCCGCGCCGCCAGCAACACGGCCTCGTCACCCTCCACCTCGCCCGCGGCCAGCGCGGGCGCCAGGAGAGCCGATGCCGAGACCGGCATCCGGGCTTCGAGAAGGCGCCGCGCCCGTTCCAGCACATCGGCGTCTGCCGACATCGCCGCGACCTGTCCGGGGCCGGGGGCGCGCGCCGCGCTCCCGGCCTGCGCGGCGAGCGCGGACGTCAAGGCCAGCGTCAGTAGCGACCCCAGCCAGGGAGCGCGCAGCCCGTGGATGCGCACGAGGCGCCGGATTCGCCGCTGAACATGCACAGGAAGGCCTCCTTCCCACGTCGTCCCCACCCCATTCACTTCGGGCCGTGGCAGCCCGTGGCCCGACACCGAACTTCGATGCTCCGGTGCCCTCGATGCAAGCCGAGGGCCCGGGCCTCCGAACGAAAAACGGCCCGCCGGGATGGCGGGCCGCTTGTTCGGAATCCCTTGTGCGCGCCGGGGACGCCCCGGCGACCGGCTTCCCTTCTTCTAGCCGACCGCGCGCGCGTGCAGCGCGTCGATGAGGCGCTGGGCACTCTCTTCCATGTCGATGACGAGGCGGTCGATCTTCGTCACGAAGTAGTTGTGGAAGATGTTGATCGGAATCGCGATCGTGAGACCCGTGGCGGTGGTGATGAGCGCGACCTTGATCCCGCCGGCGACCAGCGTGGCTTCCACCTCGCCCGCGATCTCGATGGCCTGGAAAGCCATGATCATCCCGATCACGGTCCCGAGGAAGCCGAGGAGCGGAGCGACGTTCGACAGCGTCGCCAGCCACACGAGGCCCTTCTCGAGCCCCGCGACTTCGATCGCGCCGGCGTTCTCCACCGCCTGCGTCGCGCGGTCGGTCCCTTCGTTGTAGCGCGAGAGCCCCGCGCTGAGGACGTTCCCCGCCGGAGCGCCGGACTCGGTGCAGACTTCGAGCGCTTCATCGAGGTTGCCGGCGGCGATCTGTTCGTCGGCTTCCCGGAGAACGGTCTTGTTCTTGCCGCCCTTCAACTGCAGGTCGACGAGCTTCCAGAGGATGATGAGAATCCCAATGGCGAGCGCCGCCCCCAGCGGCCACATCATCCAACCCCCGGCATCCCAGATCTCCACCAGATTGAGCGACTGACCCTCACCCAGCGTCAGTGTCTCCTGCAACCAGAGTGTGGACGCTATCAAGGTGGTCCTCCCGGTAAGCGGTAAGGTTCATCGATCGGCTGACTCGCCACGTCCGGCGCGGATGCGCCCGAGTACGAGCGGAACCAAGCTAGAAGCGGTCTGCGGGACCGTCAAGCGTCGGAGCGGGACCGTTAGCGGCGCCAGAGCCAGGCGCCGGACCGGTGGACGCGCTCGTGGCGGGCCGCAAGGCGGATCAGAACCGGGGAGGTCGCGATCCCGGCCGAAGCGTTCGCCTCGTCCACGGCGGGCGTATCGAACGCGCGGGCCACGGTGTCCGCGAGGCACTCTACGATGAGGTGACGGCCGGGCACGGGGTCGAGCAGCTCGTTCAGGCCGATTGCGGGCCCCTTGCCGGAGACCCCGGCCCCGGGGCGCTCATCGGGCCCGAACTCGCGTCCGTCGAGGTCGCCGAGGCGCTGCCGGTCTTCGAGGAGGATGGACCCGTGCTGAAGCAGGCCCCCGTGGCGGCGGCACTGGGCGCTGCCCACGAGCTTGCGGCCGCGCGCGGTGAGTTCTCCCGGGGCGGGATCGCGAAAGCAGCTCGCGGCCGAGATGCGGGCCGCCTCCGCGAAACTCGCCTCCGCACCGTCGCTCCCAACCTCGTCGAGCGGGACGCCCAGGGCGCGCAGCCCTTCGGCCAGGGCGCGGTGCACGGCGTGCAGGACGGCCCGGGGCCCGCCCCAGGCCCGCGCGGGACAGGCGAAGGCGTACGTGATCTCGGGTCCGTGAAAGACGGATCGGCCCCCCGTCGGCCGCCGGACGGCGTCCACACCGGGGCGGAGGTCGTCGGGAGAGCGCCCGAGCAGCCGGTCCGGAGCCCGCTGATGCCGCCCCAGCGACAGGCACCAGGGCTCCCAGCCATAAAACCGGAGCAGCGTCGAACCGGCGGCGGCGAGTTCGAGCATCGCCTCGTCCACGGCCATGTTGCGCGCGCCGTCCGCCACGGCGTAGGGGAGTACGACGCACGGCGATCCCCGGGGCCGGGCACGCGCGCCCCGCGCGGTCACAACTCCAGAGCCTCTCCGGGCTTGAGGATCACGACCTCGGCGGTGTCGCCCACGGCGTCCACGAAGCGGGCCGGATCGACATCGATCAACTCCCACGTGCCGTAGTGGTTCGGAACGGCGATGCGGGGTTCGATCATCTCGATCGCGCGCGCGGCGTCCTCCGGGCCCATCGTGAAGTTGTCGCCGATCGGCACCAGCGCCACGTCCACCTCCCCGTTGAGAAGCTCCATGTCGCGCGTGAGCCCCGTATCTCCGGCGTGGTAGACGCGCGTGCCGTCCACGTTGAGGAGAATGCCGGCGGGCGTTGTCGTGTACGCCTCCGCGCCCGGCGCGTCGATCTTCCCGCCGTGGAGGGCCGCCGTGAGCTTCACGCGCCCGAACGGGAACTCGTGAGCGCCACCGATGTGCATCGGGTGGGCGTTCGCGTGCCCCTGCACCTCGCCGGCGTACGACACGATCTCGTACGTGGCGATGAGCTGCGCGTCCGTCGCCGCGAGGATGTCCCAGGCGTCCGCGATGTGGTCGCCGTGCCCGTGCGTGAGCAGGAGATAGTCGAGGCGATCCGTGAAGTGCTCCGGTCCGACGACCGCCACGGGATTCCCGGTCAGGAACGGGTCGATGAGGATCCGCGTGCCATCCGCCGTTTCGATCTCGTAGCAGCTCTGGCCGTGAAAGACGAGTCGCGCCATCCGCTTCCCTCCTGTTCCTGTGAGCCGGCGGCCTCGGTTCCTATGTGCCGGCGGTCTCGCTTTCGTAGCTCTCGATCGGTGGACACGCGCAGATGAGGTTCCGGTCCCCGTACGCGTTGTTCACGCGGCGCACGGGCGGCCAGAACTTCCACTCCCGGGTCGAAGGCGCGGGCCACGCGGCTTCCCGCCGCGTGTAGGCGTGGTCCCACGCGTCGGCCGTGACCATCTGCGCGGTGTGGGGCGCATTTTTCAGCGGGTTGTCCTTCGCATCCAGCGCCCCCTCCGCGATCCGCCGAATCTCCTCGCGGATCGAGACGAGGGCGTGGACGAGCCGGTCCAGTTCCCGCTTCGACTCGCTCTCCGTGGGCTCGATCATGATCGTGCCCGCGACCGGAAACGACATCGTGGGCGCGTGGAACCCGTAGTCCATGAGGCGCTTCGCGACGTCCTCGTCCGTCACGCCCGTCCCCCGCCGGAGCGGACGCAGGTCGAGGATGAACTCGTGGGCGACCCGCCCGCGATCGCCCCGGTAGAGGACGTCGAAGTGCTCGCTGAGACGGCTGGCCATGTAGTTCGCGTTGAGGACGGCCGCCTCGGTCGCCGCGCGCACCCCGTCGCGCCCGAGCATGGCGATGTAGGCCCACGAGATGAGGAGAATCGAGGCGCTCCCCCATGGCGCCGCGGAGACCGGCGGGATCGCGGCGTCGCCGCCGACATCGATCAGCGGGTGTCCCGGCAGGTAGGGCGCAAGTTCGGCCGTGACGCAGATCGGACCCATCCCGGGACCGCCGCCTCCGTGCGGGATGGCGAACGTCTTGTGGAGGTTGATGTGGATGACGTCGGCGCCGTAGTCGCCCGGCCGGCAGAGGCCGACCTGGGCGTTGAGGTTGGCGCCATCGAGGTACACGAGTCCGCCGTGTTCGTGGACGATGTCCGTCACCTCCCGGATGGCCGACTCGAACACGCCATGGGTGGAGGGATACGTGATCATCGTCGCCGCGAGCCGGTCGGCGTGCTTCTCCGCCTTGGCGCGCAGATCCTCGACATCGATGTTCCCGTTCTCGTCGCAGCGGACGACCACGACCTTCATCCCGGCCATGACCGCGCTCGCGGGGTTCGTCCCGTGCGCCGAAGACGGGATGAGGCACACGTCCCGGTGTCCCTCGCCCCGGTCCTCGTGCCGGGCCGCGATCACGAGGAGGCCGGTGTACTCGCCCTGGGCCCCCGAGTTCGGCTGCAGCGAGCAGGCGGGCAGTCCGCTGATCTCGCACAGCCACCGCTCCAGTTCGTCGAACAGGCGCCCATAACCCTCGGCCTGGTCCACGGGGGCGAACGGGTGCAGCGACCCGAACTCGGCCCACGTCACGGGGATCATCTGCGACGTCGCGTTGAGCTTCATCGTGCAGGATCCGAGCGGGATCATGCTCGTGTTCAGCGACAGGTCGCGGGTTTCGAGCCGATGGATGTAGCGCAGCATCTCGGTCTCGGAACGATACCGGTTGAAGACCGGGTGCTCGAGGTAGCCCGACGTTCGCGCGAGTTCCGCGGGATATGCGGGCTCCGGGATGTCCGCGGCGATGTCTCCGGCGCCGAATTGCCGCCCGCCCTCGCCCCCGAAGACGGCGAACAGATCCTCCAGGTCCTCGCCCCGCACGGTCTCGTCGAGGGCGATCCCGACGGTCCCATCTTCGAAGTCCCGCAGGTTGATGCCGCGTTCGCGCGCCCTCGCGAGAATGTCGGCGGAGGTGAAACCCGAGGGGATGACCTGCAGGGTGTCGAAGAACTGCTCGTGAACGATCGTGTGCCCGAGCCGCTCGAGTCCGCGGGCGAGGGTCCACGTCAACTTGCGTACGCGGGTCGCGATGGCGCGGATGCCTTCCGGACCGTGATACACGGCGTACATCCCGGCCATGATCGCGAGCAGCACCTGCGCGGTGCAGATGTTCGACGTCGCCTTCTCCCGCCGAATGTGCTGCTCGCGCGTCTGCAGGGCCATCCGGAGCGCCGGGTTCCCATCCGCGTCGACCGAGACTCCGATGATCCGTCCCGGCAGCTTGCGCCGGAACGCGTCCGTGGCCGCGAGGTAGGCGGCGTGCGGCCCGCCGTAACCCATGGGTACGCCGAACCGCTGGGAGTTGCCGACGGCGATGTCCGCGCCGAACTCGCCCGGTGGTGCGAGCAGGGCGAGCGCGAGGAGATCCGCCGCCACCACCACTCCGGCCCCGTGCTCGTGAAGGGCGTCGCAGAGCCCGCGATAGTCGAGAACGGCGCCTTCCGTGGTTGGGTACTGCAGGAGCGCGCCGAAGGCATCGTCCGGATCGTGCGCCGCGAGGTCGCCGTGCTGGAAGAGCCGCACCTGGATTCCGAGCGGCCGGGCGCGGCCCCGGACGACGGCGACGGTCTGGGGGTGGCAGGCCTCCGACACCAGGAAGACGTTGCGGTCCTCGCTCCCCTTGGTGCCCCAGAGCATGAGCATCGCCTCCGCCGCGGCGGTTCCCTCGTCCAGGAGCGACGCGTTCGCGATCGGAAGCCCCGTGAGGTCGATGACCATCGTCTGGAAGTTGAGCAGGGCCTCGAGCCGCCCCTGCGAGATCTCTGCCTGGTAGGGTGTATACTGCGTATACCAGCCGGGGTTCTCCATGATGTTCCGGAGGATGACGCCGGGTGTCAGGGTGCCGTGATACCCCAGACCGAGATAGGAACGGAAGGGGCGGTTGAGACGCGCGAGTTCCGCCGCGTGATCGAGGAGCCTTCTCTCGGTGATGGCTTCGGGCAGGTCGAGATCGCGCCCCAGGCGGATCGGCTCGGGCACGGTCTCATCGACAAGGTCGCTCACGCTCCTCGCGCCGACCGCCTCCAGCATCGCCTCGATGTCCGAGGGCGCCAATCCTATGTGGCGCTCAGCGAACTCGCCGAACGGCTCCATCTCCAGCCGCATGTTCAGGAGCGGGCCGTCAGATCTCGTCCGCGTCGGCGACGAGGGCGGCGTACTGTTCGGCCGTGAGGAGGTCGTTGAAGTCCTCGGGCGTTTCCAGCGCGAGCCGGATCATCCATCCATCACCGTACGGATCGCTGTTGACGAGACCGGGGTCGGCCTCCAGCGCCTCGTTCACTTCCACGATCGCTCCCGACGCGGGGCAGAAGAGTTCGGAGACGGTCTTCACGGCCTCGACGGTTCCGAACGCTTCCATCTGTCCGAACGCTTCGCCGGGCGCGGGGAGTTCGACGTAGACGACATCGCCCAGTTCGCCCTGGGCGTAGTCCGTGATCCCGATCAAGACCTCGCCGTCGACATCGGTTTCCCGCACGTATTCGTGCTCGGGCGTGTATCTGAGGTCTTCCGGAATGTCCGACATGCGTACCTTGCCTTGCTTCGGATCGAGCGTCTCTGGGGTCGCGGCGTGGGGACTATATCCGAGCCGCGAGCCGGGCGTCAAGCAACTCTCCGGCTAGTCGCCCGACGCGAGTCTTCGCCGGGCTTTGCGATCCTTTCTGATCCGCTTCCGCGCGTCTCTCGCGCTCTCGCCCGGGTGTCGCTCGACGACGTCCACGCCTCCCATGCAGACGAGACCGCTGAGGCGAAGGACGGGCGCGTCCGCGGCCGGCGGCGTGACGGGTTCGGGCATGGTCACGCCCCCCATGAGCGCGATGCCGCCCCACTCGACGCGGACGCCGGGCGGGACGACGATGTCGACGCCTCCCATCAGCGCGAGGAGCCGGACCGAAACCGTCTCGGTGGCGAATGCCGCCTGCCGGAAATCGAGGTCCGTCCCCCCCATCACGGCGACGGCGGTGAGCTGGCGCGGCGGAACCCAACTCCCCTTGCGCTCCGTCGCCCCCCAGATCGAGACGATGAGGTCGTGCTCCTGAACGGGCCGCGCCGGATCCACCGCCACGGAGGCGGCCGGGGGGGACTCGGGTGCCGCCCGGGGCTCCGGTGCCGCCGGGCGAGTCTCGCTCCGGAGTGCGGGGAGGTCTCGCTCGAGCGCCACGAGTTCCGCCCGGGTCCGCGCGGCGTACGCGATGTCCAGGCGGCGTTCCAGTTCCGTGGTGTTCATGGCGTCCCGCGCGAAATGCGCACAGAGACGGTCCACCGTCGCCTGCCGCTCCTCCGGCGACAACGCCTTCTCCTGGCTGTCCCTCATCTCCCCCTCGCCGTCTGGCCGGCATGATTCTCACGCAAGGTGACGGGGTTAGCAGGCCGCGGCAAAAGCGAAAAAACTTGCCGCACGGGCGAGCGGACGGCATCATGGCGCACAGCAGGTGTTTCTGTGCCCTGTCCGTGAACCCTTTGGAAGGAGGTGATCTAGTGTCTGAAGGATGGAGAACCGGGTCTGACTCGGCACGGGCAAGCGATCGCCTCGAGGCAGCGTAACCGGTCCTGAACCGGTGGCGCTCGAGACATGCGCCGACCTGAAAGCTGCGGTGCCTCGCCGGCGTCGCGTCGAGTCAGGTTTCGGTTGAGACAAGAGCCGGCCGCGGGTTTCACGCTCGCGGCCGGCTTCGTTTTCATCCCCCCTCCGCTCTGAAAATGTCGTTATTCAGCAAATACACCGGAGCCGGCAACGATTTCGTGATCGTGCGCGGCGAAGAACTGGGGCTCCGGGATGCGGGGGCCCTGGCCGCCGCGCTGTGCCCCCGCGCGACGGGCGTCGGCGTGGACGGGTTGATCACCGTCCGAAGCCTGAGCGAAGAAGTCGTCCGCCTCCGGTTCTTCAACCGCGATGGCTCCGAGTTTGCCACCTGCGGGAACGGTTCGCGTTGCGCGGCGCGCTACGCGGTGGACCGGGGGCTCGTGCCCCCCGATCACATCCTCGCGACGGACGACGGTGAGATCCTGGCGCGGGTGCGGGCGGACGGCGTGGCGCTGGAATACGCGCTCGACGCCCGCGTCGAACGCGAGTTGCGCGTGCCCATCGGGACCGGACCGCAGCGGGGGCGGGACGCCTGGCTCGTGCGGATGGGGACGGCGCACCTCGTGGTCCCCGTCCCGTCGGTTGACGTGGAGGACTTCGACGATCTCTGCCGACCCCTGCGGTGGCGGGAAGATGTCGGTCCGGGAGGGGCGAATGTGCACCTCGTCGCCCGCGACGGACGGGCGGCGCTCATCCGCACCTTCGAACGCGGCGTGGAGGGGGAGACGCTCGCCTGCGGCAGCGGCTGCATGGCGGCGGCGTTCGCCCTCCGGGCCGCGGGCGAGGCGGGGGACCGGGTCGAGTTCCTCGCCCGATCCGGGGCCGCGTTGACGGTGGAGTTCCTCGAGGCTGGGCGGATCCGCCTCAGCGGACCGGCGGTGTTCATCTTCGATGGCGTCTTTCCCGAAGCCACGCCCTGACCCCGGGGACTCCGCGGTAGCGGCGTCGCTGCTGGAATGGTTCGACGCGCGGCGGCGCGACGACGTCGCCTGGCGCGGAGAGCGGGATCCCTACGCGATCCTCGTGGCCGAGGTCATGGCGCAGCAGACGCGCGTGGAGACGGCGGCGCCGTACCATCGGCGGTTCATGGATCGCTTTCCCGACGTTCGGACGCTCGCGGAAGCGGAAGAGGACGAGGTCCTCGGCCTCTGGGAGGGATTGGGGTACTACGCGCGGGCCCGCAACCTGCGGCGGGCGGCGCGGCGCGTGGTGTCGGAGTACGGCGGCCGGATCCCGCGGGCGGTGTCGGAGCTGCGGACGCTCCCGGGGGTGGGCCCGTATACGGCGGGCGCCGTCGCCAGCGTCGCGTACGGGCTGCCGGAGCCCGCGGTCGATGGGAACGCACGCCGCGTTCTGTCGCGCCTGGGCGATCTCGAGACGGCCTCTCCCTCCGAGCTCGACCGGGCCGCGCGCAACCTCCTCGGTGCGGCCCCGGACCGTCCCGGCGATGTGAACCAGGCGCTGATGGATCTTGGGAGCGCGGTCTGTACGCCGCGCGGCCCGCGCTGCGGAGCGTGCCCGCTGTCGAATCGATGTCAGGCGCTGCGACGGGGTACCGTCGGGCAGCGGCCCGCGCGGAAGCGGCGCGCTCGATCGCCCGAGCGGGTCGAGGCGGCGGCGGTGGTCCGCCGTGGCGGACGGGTGCTCGTGTTGCGGCGACCGTCGGACGGGCTCCTGGGCGGCCTGTGGGACTTTCCCTCCGTCCGGTTATCCTCGACGACGACGACCGCCGCAGCGCTCACCAGCGCTCTCCTGGAACGGTACGGTCTCGACTGTCGCGTGGGCGAGGAGATCCGCGTGCTGAGTCATACGTTCAGCCATTTCCGTCTGCGGCTCGCGGTGCATGGGGCCCGGTGGCGATCCGGCGAGGTCGCGCAGCGGCGGCCGCACCGCTGGGTGGGCGCAGGGGAGTTCGGCGATCTCGCGTTTCCGGCCTATCTCCGGCGGCTGATCGACGAGGATGTCTCCCCGAGGTAGGCGAGGTAGGCGCGGATCGTGAGGTCCGCCGCCGCGTGGTGCGAGGCGGGAAGATCCCCGTAGACCGCGGCCCGGATCCCCGCCGTGGTTCGGCCGCCGGCCTCCAGCGCCCGCCGGACCGACGCCACGCGCTGCAGCCGGTGCGTGCGGCATTCTTCGAGCCGCGCCAGCGCGTCGTCAACGGGCGGGCCGTGTCCCGGGAGCAGGCGCTCGGGACGGAGAGCCGCGAGGCGGGCGAGACTCGCGAGGTAGGCTTCGACGGACCCGTCCGGGTGGGCGATCATGGTGCTCCCTTCTCCGAGTACGAGGTCCCCCGTGAAGAGGCTGCGCGACGGTTCGAGCAGGTAGCAGAGGTGGTCCGCGGAATGACCCGGCGCAGGGATCGCCCGCAGGCGGAACCCCTCTCCGGGCTCCAGGGTCTCGTCATCCGCCAGCGCGCGGCCCGGCGACCCCACGCGGTCGAGGGTGGCGGCGGATGCGCGGAGTTCTCCCCAGCGGGCGGCGGCCTCGGCGGCGGACGCCGCGTGGTCCGCGTGGGCGTGCGTCAGGCAGACCGCCGCCACGAGTCGTCCGGCGATCACGTCTTCGACGCGGCCCAGGTGCGCTTCGTCCCGCGGTCCGGGATCCAGGACGATCAGCGGCCCGGTCCCGATCACGTACGTCTGCGTCCCGGTCAGGGTGAGCGCGCCCGGGTTGTCGGCGCGCACCGCCGTGACGCCCGGTCCGTGCCGGGAGACGTATTCCCGGTGCACGGCGCCGGAGGTCACGAGACTTCGTCGTATCCGGGGTCTCCGGGAGCGAGGGGTGTGACCCCCTGCTCACCGACGCCGAGTCTGACCAGCGCGGGCTCCACATGCACGTCGCCGAGCGCCGTCATGGCATCCTCGACCGACCGGAAGCCGGCGAGGCGCTCGATCGTCCGCGTCGTCGGGAACATCATGGGCAGCCGGCCGGCGGAGAAGCGCCGGAGTGCCGCGGCGGGCGTCGTCCAGATCGCCGCCTCGTGTTCCGGCGTGAGACGCACGCGACGCGGCCGCTCCTCCAGCCAGAGGAGGAAGAAGCGGGTGTCGAATCTCAGCGCCGCACCGCGCGGTGTGATCCAGCGGGCGAAGTACGCCATGCGCGTGGACGAAAAATCGAGTTCGAGCCGCTCCGCCACCTGCGAGAAGGGGATGCTCTCCGCGAGCAACGCTCGGCGGGCTCCGGTGAGCGCGTCCGATCCGATGCCGCGAAGCGGCGCCGGCATGATGCCCGTCTCCTCGAACAGTTCTCGCAACGCCGCCACGCACGCCGCGGCTTCGCCTACGCCCGGGAGTCGGTCCGTCCACGTCGCGCGGGCGTCATCCGCGTCGATCGCACCACCCGGAAAGGCCCACGCCCCGGCCCCGAACCGGGCATCGGCGGGGCGCTGAAGCAGGAGGAACTCCAACCCGGCGGGCGCCTGGGTCGCGACGACGACCGTGGCGGCGGGCCGCGGAGTCAAATCCCGCTTGCCACACGGGCAATGACGAGCAGGACGCCCAGCAGCAGGAAGGCGACCGGCAGGGCGGCCGCCAGCAGCCATGCGGCGAAGGCTCTCCCCGGTGGTGGTCCGGTGCGCCTCCCGCAGGCCGATCACGGTCAGCACGACTCCCCAGATGCCCGCCACCCAGCCGCCGATGAACGGGACGATGGCGAATACGCCCGGGCCGCATGCATAGCATACGGTGCGAACCGTGGCCGTGAGGCTTCGGCGCCCGGGGACCAGCACCAGCACGAACGCATGGAGGACCAGGCTCGCGATGATGAGGTACAGCACCGCCCAGAAGGGGGCGAGGAAGAAGTCGGCGAGTCTGCCGATGGAGCCGCCGGTGTCCGCGGCTTCCGGCACGGCGACGTTCATGATCTCGGCGAGCGTCTCCACGAAGCCCGGTTGGGTCGCCGGGAGCAACGCACCCCAGGTCAGCGAGAGCGCGGCCGCGAGGACGCTGACCAGGAGATAGTAGAGGACCGGGCGCACGGCGGCGCGTTCGAAGGGCCCGTCGGCGAAGAAGGCGCCGGGCTCGAACACGCTCCGGCGCCACGTCTCGATGAGGTTCAGCGGGAAGGACACGGCCGGGTCCTCCCAGGCGGGCAGGTTCACCGCTCCCGTACGCTCCCCGTCCCCCGCGCGCTCTTCCCTCGATCCGGCCGCCCCCGCTCCACAGAATGGACAGCGGTCGAACGCGGCGCTCTCGTGCCCGCACGTCGCGCACGCCATCATCCTGTTCGCGACGCGAGTCAGTCCAGGATGCGCAGCGGCATGACGAGGCAGAGATAATCCGGTTCGCCGCTCGCGGGAGAGAAGGTGGCCGCTCGTTCCGGGGCCTTGAACGTCATTCGAACATCCTCCTCCGGCATGTGACGCAACACCTCGAGCAGGTACGTCGCATTGAAGCCGATCTGGATGTCCTCGCCCTCGTAGTCCAGCGAAAGCGCGTCCTCCGCTTCCCCGAGATCCGGCGTCTGAACCTTGAACCCGAGGTCGCCGGCCTTGAACGAGAGGCGCACCCGCCTCGTCGAGTCGTCAGCCATCACCGCGACGCGCCGCACGGCCGTCTCGAGAGCCGCCCGGTTCACGGTCGCAACCTTGTCGTTGTCCTTCGGGATGACTTGTTCGTAGTTCGGATACGGCCCTTCGATGAGCGAGGTGAAGACCTCGCGGTCCTCCGACCGGAACGCCAGGTGGTTCTCCGAGCGTGCGACCTGAACCACGGTGTCGGCGGAATACAGCTTCTGCACCTGGTTCAGCGCCTTGGGGGGAATGATCAGGTCCACCTCCGCCGGCGAGCCGCTGACATCCAGCTCGCGTGACATCTTCGCGAGGCGGTGGCCGTTCGTGGCGACCATGACCGTGGCCGCGTCGCGCAACTGCCACAGAATCCCGTTCAGAATCGGTCGGCTGTCCTCCGTGGAGACCGCGAAACTCGTCCGCTCGATCAGCGTCTGCAGCTCGCCGGCGGACATCTCCCAGCCGGCGGCGAAGTCGACCTCCGGGAAATCCGGGAACTCGTCCGGAGCTTGTCCGTAGAGGCGGAACTTGCTCCGGCCGCACTCGATGTCCACGCCGTTCGCGGCCGCCTCGCCGTCTCCGCCCGCGGCCGCGAACTTCACCGGCGCATCGTCGAGTACGCGCGAGATTTCCAGGAGCTGTCTCGCCGGCAGCGCCACGACGCCCCCTTCCGAGACCTCGGCCGGCACGGATAACGAGACGAAGATCGACATGTCCGTGCCGCTCAGCCGCACGGCGTCGTCCTCCGCATGGATCAGGATGTTCGAGAGAACCGGGAGAGCGGCTCGCGTCGGGACCGCGGCGGCGCTGGCCGCCAGCCCCTTCTGGAGTGCCTCTCGGGTGATCGAGAATCTCATTTCAACTCCGCCGGTATCGGTTCGGGTTTTCCACCGTGGGTTCTACGGTTGCGTATGATATGCGTATCAACAGAGTAGTAGTAGAGCCTGTCGAAGTGTCGAAACTCCGGGGTTCCCCACGTTTCCCGCGGCCTCGGACGCTGCGGCCGCTGTCGACACGCGGACACGGTTGTCGAAGCTCTGGCCAAACCCCGGCGTCGCCATGCGAACCGTACACCCGAACGTGTGTGTAAGGAGCAGGTCTTCGTCCGATTTTGCACACGGTAATGAACGAACGGGGCATCAGGTTCGAAACAGCTCTTGCTGCAGCTGGCCGACGCGGCCGCGAAGCGCGGGATCCGACGCCATGTCCGCCTCGACCTTGTTGACGGAGTGAATGACGGTCGAGTGATTCCTGCCGCCGAAGAGGTGGCCGATGTCGGAATAGGGCAGGTCGAGGTGCGTCTTGATGAGGTACATTGCGACCTGCCGCGGGACCGTCACGGTCCGGTTCCGCCTTTTTGACACGAGGGCCTCCACCGAGACGCCCCAGGAGGCGGCGATGCGGGCACGGACTTCCTCCGCGGACACCTCGATCACCTGTTCGTCGGCGTCGTTGCCCTCGGGCCCCAGTGCGTCGCGCGCCATGTCGAGGGAGATCTCGCGTCGGGTGAGCGAGCTGAAGGCGAGGAGCTTGATGAGGGCCCCTTCGAGTTGCCGGACGGAGGTACGCCGACTCCGCGCCACGTACTCGATGACGTCGTCGCCGATCTCGATCCCGTCCTCGTCGGCCTTCTTGCGGAGGATGGCGGAACGCGTCTCCAGGTCGGGAGGCTGGATGTCGGTGACGAGACCCCACTCGAAACGGGAAACGAGCCGTTCCTGGAGCCCGGGGATGTCCTGCGGGGGCCGGTCGCTCGTGATGACGATCTGCTTCTTGGCGTCATAGAGTGCGTTGAACGTGTGAAAGAACTCCTCCTGCGTCCCTTCCTTGTTGGCGATGAAGTGGACGTCGTCGATGAGCAGGACGTCGATGCGGCGATAGCGCTCGCGGAAAAGGGCGGTCTGCCCGGTCCGGATCGCATCGATCATCTCGTTCGTGAACTGCTCGGAGGGGACGTAAGCGACCTGGCAGTCCGGGAGCCGGCGGAGAATCGTGTTTCCGATCGCGTGCATCAGGTGCGTCTTGCCGAGACCGGTGCCGCCCCAGATGAAGAGCGGGTTGTACGTCGTGGCGGGCGCGGCGGCCACGCGGTCGGAGGCCGCGGCCGCGAGTTCGTTGCTGCCACCGATGACGAAGCGAGCAAAGGTGTAGCGTTCGTTGAGCGCCGCGGCCGCCGGAAGGCCGCCGCGATTCGGCGTCTGCGAAGCCAGCGCGTGACCCGGGTCGCCGGGGTAGGGTTCCGTGATTTCCGGGAAGTCGAGGCGCTCCTCGGCCCCCTTGTGTTCGAAGCGGAGTCGAAGCCTCGCGCCGAGTTCTCGCTCGGAGATGTCGCGCAGGAGGGTTCCGTATTTGTCCTCGACCCATTCGACCGCGAAGCGCGTGGGCGCGGAGACGACGAGCGTATCGTCGGAAAGCGAAACGGCCTCGGTCGATCCGAGCCAGGTGCGATAGGTCTGCTCCGGGAGCACGAGCTTCGCCGACGCGCGAATCTTGATCCAGGCCTCGTGTGCAGTCAGCTCCATCCGTGACGCGCCGGCATGAGAAAAAGACGGTGGGATAGGGGCCCTGATCTTAGGCGAATCCGCTGGCGAGTGTCAACGAGCGGAAACGCCTCGCCACGGGGTGCACAGGTCGTGGGCGGAGGTGTGCGCGCAGCGCGGCGCGGGCGCTCCGAATTGACACTAACCCGCATCACGTCTAGACTTCCGGGCTGGCCTCGAAAAGCCTGTGAGATGACCGGAAAGCCTCGGGTGATGTGAGATGGGGAAGCCCACATACAGCAAGCCGACCAACAGAAAGCGCGTTCGCGATCATGGATTCCGGGCGCGCATGAAGACGAAGGCGGGCCGCCGCACGCTGTCGCGCCGCAGAAGGAAGGGCCGACGTCGGCTTACCGTCAGTGACGCGTTCCGTCGCAAGCGACGAAGCCGCTAGCGGGCCTCGGCCCGAGAGCTTTCGACGGCCTCGCGCGGCTCGGCTGCGCACAGCGCGGGACATTCGCCGAACCATCCGTGCGGGCCGTTGCCACCGTGGCCGCATCGTGGACGTGTTCTTCGCTCCGTCGCCCTCGGGCCGCTCCAGAGTCGGAGTCGTGACGCCTCGCCACGGGCGCGGCGCCGTCGCGCGAAACCTCGTACGCCGACGTCTGACCGAGATCGCCCGCATTCACATTTCGCCTGCCCTTGAGAGCCGCCGGCTCGAGCTGGACCTGGTCGTGAGAGCGAAACCGGCCGCCTATGACGCCTCGTACCAGAGGCTTCGAGTGACGTTGATGGACTCGCTGGAGGCCGTATGCGCAGAATGATCATCGGAGCGATTCGCGGCTACCAGCTCGTGGTTTCCCCCTGGTTGCCGCCCGCCTGCCGGTACGAACCGAGTTGTTCGGAATACGCCCTGACCGCGGTGCGGCGATTCGGTGCCGCCCGGGGGGGCTGGCTGGGCGTTCGGCGCCTGCTTCGCTGTCATCCCTTCGGGTCGTGCGGCTACGACCCGGTTCCCGCCCGGGAGCGCTGAATGGAACGCCGTCTGCTTCTCGCCATCGCGCTGATGGTCGGCGTGATGATCCTCTCAAACGTGTTCTTCCCGCCGGCCGAGAGGCCCGTGGCGCCGGTGTCGGCTGACAGCGCGCAGACGCCGGAGACACCGGAAACCACGGCGGCGGCGGACGAGATAAGCCGTCTTTCGGCCGAGGAGAGAGCGGCTCGGGACGTAGCGGCGGTCCTGGCCGAGGCGGAGGAGACGCCCGCCGATGCGGAGGAGACGGAGGAGGCCGCGCCGGGAGTCCCCGAGAGTTCGATCGTCACGGTGCGGTCGGAACTCTACGAATACCGGTTCGACACGCGGGGCGCGCGACTCGTGGGCGCGACGATGCTCGCGCACCGGAACTTCGCCGAGGGAGGACATGGCGGCCGCAACGTCGAACTGGTACGGCCCGACGATTCCATCCTCGCGTACGCGCTGACGCTGCGTGGCGACACGGTCTCCCTCGGTTCGATTGCCTTTACCGCGTCGACATCGACGCTCGAGGTGACGGATGGGCCCGCGGAACTGCGTTTCGAGGCCGCGATCGGCGAGGTCACCTTCGATGTCTCGTATCGCTTCCACCCGGACGATTACCGGATCGACGTGAGCGGCGGGCTGCGCGGCCTGGGGGACGTGGGGCACGTCGTTCTCGTGGGCCTCGGCCGCGGGATCGAGCGAAACGAGGCCGTGCCCCGGGAGGACCAGGCGGCGATGTCGCTCGTCACCCGGAGCCGCTCGGGACAGATCGCGGCCGAGCGGCTGGACCGCGTGGACGACGGCGAGACGAGGCCGGCATCCGGCGCTCCGTTCAGTTGGGCCGCATCGAAATCGAAGTACTGGCTGGCCGCCGTCGTCGTGCCGCCGGCAGGTCCGGGCATCGGGGGCGTGATGCTGCGGGGCGTGCCCGAGGAGGACGCGGCGGAGATGCAGGCCGCGCTGCCGGTGCCCGCCGGCAGCGCCGGCTTCGAGTACGCCGCGTACGTCGGCCCGCAGGACTTCGCGCGGCTGCAGGCCGTGGGGCAGGAACTCCACAACGTGAACCCGGTCGGCTGGGCCTGGCTCCGCTGGTTCACCCGGCCGTTCGGGAACCTGATCGTCGCGATCCTGATCTGGATGCACGAGTCGTTCTCGCTGGCGTACGGCTGGGTCCTGATCCTGTTCGGCGTCGGGTCGCGGATCATCCTCTCGCCGCTGTTCCACATCTCGGGACGCGCGCAGATGAAGCAGATGGCGCTGCAGCCGGAGATCAAGAAGCTGCAGGAGCGTTACAAGGGCGACCCGCAGCGCCTGCAGCAGGAGCAGATGAAGCTCTTTCGGGAACACGGGGTCAACCCGCTGGGCGGCTGTCTGCCCATGTTTCTGCCGCTCCCGATCCTGATCACGCTGTTCTTCGTGTTCCAGAACACGATCGAGTTCCGCGGGGTGCCCTTCCTGTGGCTGCTGGATCTCTCCCTGAGGGATCCCCTCTTCATCGTGCCCGTCCTGATGGGCGGATCGATGCTGCTGCTGAACTGGATCACCCAGCGGGGCATGCAGACGAACGCGCAGATGAAGATGATATCCTACGTGTTGCCGGTCGTCTTCACCTTCTTCTTTGCGAACTTCGCGGCCGGGCTGAACCTGTACTACACGGCGTCCAACATCATGTCGCTGCCGCAGCAGATGTACCTCTCCCGAGAACGCAGGAAGGCACAGCCCCCGGCCGCCCGGAAGAAGGAGTAGCGAGGCGCCGGGCGGTCACCGCACGTGGGAGACCGAAAGCCCGATGAGGCGCTCGGACTGCCGAAGGAACTGCTCCGCGCGGGACGGACCGAAACCCAGGAGCAATCCGACGCGCGTCCCCCGGGCCAGCCCGGCCCCGAGTTCCGCCGCGATGGCAGGCTCCCACCCCAGTTCCGCCCACCCGAAGTAGTCGACCGAGGCGTGGAAACGTGCGCGCGCTCCCGGCGCGGACTCCCAGGCGGCGCCGGCGCGCAGCGAAAGGGGCTCGAAGTCGGTCGTGGCGCGCAGCAGCACTCCCGGACCTCCGTAGACGGTGAGGCCCGACGCCGGAGATCCCTGAAGCATGAGTTCCAACCCCTCGCGGCTCGTGCTGATGGGACGGGCGCCGGTGTCCAGGAGGAATTCGTCCCCCAGATGCGAACTCACATGATAGAGTTCGGCACGAGCGGCCACCGCCCCGAACCGCGCGCGCAGGAGAGCTCCGATTCGGTAGTGCACTTCGATGAGCGCCTGATCCGGACCTCCGAGATCAAAGCGGGAAAACGCCCCTCCGTGAATCGCTCCTGCGTATTCCACCTTCCCGCCCGGATCGCGCCGGATCCAGAACCCGAGGCGGTCGCCGACGTCGGCGAGGGCAATGCCGTCCCGGAGGGAATCGCGCCTCGCGCTCAACAGCGCGAGACGATGCAGGGGCTCGAGGGGGGAGCCCGACGGCGTTCGGAAGGGATGACCGTTCGGGTCCCGGATTCCGATTGCGGCGGCGCCGGTCTGTGCGACAAGAGGAGCTGCCGCGGTGACGGGAGCCGCCAGCAAGAGCAAGCCGACCACGAGGCAGTCCACGTGAAGCGTCCGGAGAGGCGCGGCCCGGACGCCGTCTGGCAGGCCATGACAAGAGCCCCGCTGCGTTCGAGCGCCGCCGCATCTCGCCTGAAACGCCGCGCCCTGCGTCGCTCCTCGGTAAAATAGCGCCGCTGTTCTCCCTCGTCGTTCCTTGTCAGGCGAGTGCTTCACCGCTCTCGGCGCTGACGCGGGGTTTTGCCACGGCCTGCCACGCTGCGCTGAACCTTCAGGCGGCGCGCTGGCACCTCGGGCAGAGCACGGTCTTCCGGCCCGTCACGCGGACGGAAGTCAACGCATGTCGGCACCTCGGGCAGGCGCTGCCCGACGAGCGTGAGTTGATCAGCCACCCCGGATCGGAATGCGCGGCGCTCCAGTGAAGCGTGGCCCGCCTCAGAACCCGCTTCAGGTAGCGGTGAAGCCGGTCGAGCTGCTCCGGTTCCAGCTGACCGACGCGAAGGTCGGGGCGCACGCCGGCCTGGAAGCAGATCTCGTCCGCATAGTCGTTGCCGATGCCGGCGATCGCCTTCTGATTCAGGAGAAAGCCCTTGATGCTGGAACGAACGTTCCGCGCCGCAAGCGCCTCGAAGCGCTCAAGCGTCAGGTCGTCGCTCAGCGGGTCCACGCCAAGGCTCTGGAGCGACCCCTTCTCGTTGAATTCGCTCCCCGCCACGGCCTGGACCGTGCCCTGGGAGCCCGACGACGAGAAACGGAGTTCCCTGCCGGCCGCGAACTGGAACCGGATCCGCGTCCGGTCGGTCGGAGGCGCGGTCTGGGATTCGAGGCGCAGGAGGCCGTCATCCCCCATGTCGAACATGAGGCTGTAATCGGAACGGAAGCGGAGGACGACGTAGCGACCGTGGCGTTCCACGGAATCCACGGCGTGGTTCTCAAGGTGATTCTCGACGATGTCGCGCTCAATTGACGCGACGTCCGGGTCGTCGATCCGAATTATGGAGATCGTTTTGCCGGTTGTGTAACCGGCAATGCGTTCGATCATCCGCTCAACATCGGGAAGCTCTATCATTGCATCACGGCTCCGGTGGGCAAGACTGGGTGCAGGGTAGACATACCCCCGTACGAAGGAAATGTGCCCCGTGCTTCATGGACGGTGGAGGAAACGACCTCGAGGGAGTATCGCCACCCAGTCTCAACGCTGTGTCAAGCAGCAACGCAACACGGGACCGCCGACATCGGTATGTATGACCATAACACTATGATAAGCAACGTGTTACAGTGTTTACGCCTCTTGTTGCTTCGCCTCTTCGGCGTGTCGAAACCAAGCCGAT
Source organism: Candidatus Palauibacter scopulicola (assembly GCF_947581915.1). Lineage (NCBI taxonomy): Bacteria > Pseudomonadati > Gemmatimonadota > Gemmatimonadia > Candidatus Palauibacterales > Candidatus Palauibacteraceae > Candidatus Palauibacter > Candidatus Palauibacter scopulicola. Next base: position 73,644 of record NZ_CANPWG010000038.1, on the reverse strand, counting down.
ATTCTCTCCTGGATGGACGCTGCCGCCCGCGCGGGATCGGGAGCGTTTCGGATGGGTCGTCCCATGACGATGTAGTCGGCCCCGGCCTCGAACGCGGACTCCACATCCACGGTCCGCTTCTGGTCATCGGTCCCGGCTTCCCTCGCCGCGCGGATGCCGGGGACGACGATGCGAAACCGGCGGGACACCGCGGAGCGAACTCGAGCGGCCTCGTGGCCGGAACTGATGACGCCGGCGCAGCCGATACTCTCCGCGCGACGGGCGCGCGAGAGGACGACGTCCCCAATGTCCGCTTCAAAGCCGAGGTCTTCCATGTCCGCCCGGTCAAGACTCGTTAGAACGGTCACGGCGAGGATTCCGAGGTCACCCGTGGCGGCGTCGCAGGCTGCACGCAGGATCGCATCGTTGCCGTGCACCGTGACGAAGTCCACGTCCCGGGTTCGGAGTTGTCGAACCGCGGAGCTGACGGTCTGTGGGACATCGAAGAGTTTGAGGTCGGCAAACACCTTCTTGTCGTTGGAGCGGAGCCAGTCGGCGAGCTCGAAGTATCCTCCGGAGAGGAAGAGTTCCAGGCCGATCTTGTAGAAGGAAACGGTATCGGCCAGGGCGTCGACGGTTCTTCGCGCTTCCGAGGCACTCGGAACGTCGAGTGCGAGGATCAGCCGTTCGGTCGCGGGGATCGTGGTGGTTATCGTGGCCTCCCGAGGTTGTTGCCGTCGCGAACCAGGCGGTCCGAGTGCCGCTCGGGTTTGACTCCCGGCGAGCGGGGAGCCGACTCGTGGCGGTGGCGAGTGGGGGACGAAGCTCTTCGCGGGCGCGCGTGGCCGCAAGAGACAGACCGTCGACGTCGAGCTATCGTTTCACGTGAAACGCCGGGTTCATTCAGGCGGTACGCGGACCGGCTCCGTCACCACCGTCATCGCATGTTTCACGTGAAACATCGGGTCCCGCGGACCCGGTCGCCCGGGTCACCAGAGCGCCATATATTCGGGGCTTCGCTTGCAGTCCGTGGCAAACCCCTGCGAAACGCATTCGCCGCTCGAACACAGCAGGGCTTTTGTCACCACAGGCTGCCGGGAGTGTGGTCGGTTCATGTCGCCGGGTGCGGCGATCAGCGAGGGGTGGATTGATTTGGGTCGGGTGATCGCGATTGCGAATCAGAAGGGCGGGGTCGGCAAGACCACCACCGCGATCAACCTCGGCGCCTCGCTGGCGATCGCGGAGCGCAACACCCTCGTCATCGATTGCGACCCGCAGGGCAACGCGACGTCCGGCTTCGGGCTGCGCAAGGACGGAGACGTCCCCAGCGTGTACGACTGCCTCGTAAACGGACAACCGCTTCAGGCGGCCGTCCGGCCGGAAGTTCACTTCCCGTGTCTGTCCGTGGTCTCTGCGAGCCGCGACCTGACGGGCGCCGAGGTGGAGTTGATCGATCGATCGGATCGTCAGCGAATCCTCGGCCGGAAGATCGAAGCGTTGCGGGATGACTTCGAGTATATCCTGATCGACTCACCACCCTCCCTCGGGCTCCTCACGCTGAACGCACTGGCCGCCGCGGACGCCGTGCTGATCCCGATTCAATGTGAGTTCTATGCGTTGGAGGGGCTCAGCCAGCTCCTGAACACCGTGCGGCTCGTGCAACGCAGCATCAACCCGGAACTCGAGATCGAGGGAGTGCTGCTGACCATGTACGATTCGCGCCTCAACCTCGCGAAACAGGTGGCGGCCGAGGCGCGTGAGTACTTCGGGGGCAAGGTTTTCGATACGATGATCCCGAGGAACATTCGCCTCGCCGAGGCCCCGAGCTTTGGAGAGCCGATCGCGCTGTACGACGTCCTGTCGAGTGGGGCGCGCGGATACCTGAGCTTGGCCCGGGAGCTGATCGACCGGCACAGGAGCGCCCAGGTTGCCCCGTAACGACCGCCGTCTCGGGAAGGGGCTCGCGGCCCTGCTGGGCGAAAACCTCGGAACGGAACGCGGAGCGGCGGAAGCGGAGATTCCGGTCGAAGCCATCCGGGCGAATCCGTTCCAGCCTCGCGGCGACTTCGACCCGGCTCGCCTTGCGGAACTCGCGGACTCCATCCGCGAGAACGGCCTGCTCCAACCCGTCGTCGTCAGGCCCGTGGGAGAGGCGTTCGAGATCGTCGTGGGCGAGCGGCGATTCCGGGCGATTCAGAGTCTCGGCTGGACGTCGGTTCCGGCTCTGGTGCGGACGCTTGACGATGAACAGATGCTTGTGGTCGCGCTCGTCGAAAATCTGCAACGTCATGATCTGTCAGCACTTGAAGAAGCCCAAGGGTATCGGCGGCTGATGCGGGACTTCGATCTGACGCAGGAGGAAGTCGGCCGGCACGTGGGGCGGGACAGGTCCACCGTGGCGAACGCTCTTCGACTGCTCGCCCTGCCCAAGGCGGTGCTGGGTTTGCTCGCCAAAGGGAAGTTGTCGGCGGGCCATGGCCGCGCCCTGCTGGGGTTGTCCACGCCTGAGGAGCAAACCCGCGTCGCGCTGGAAGCCGTGAAGCACGGATGGTCCGTGAGGGCGACGGAACGCCGGGTCCGCCGGGAGCGCCCGGAACAACGGGGGCGGCGGGCTACGCGGAGAAAAGGACCGGCAGGGGGGGGCGATCCCGTGGTGAGGCGAGCCGAACTGGGGCTTGAGCGAGGGTTCGGAACCCAGGTGCGGATCCGGACGCGATCGGATGGAGCAGGCGAAGTCGTCGTGCGTTTCCACGATACGGATGATTTTCTGCGGCTCGTGGCCTTGATGGGAGGGGACGAACTCGCCGCGGAGCTTCGCGAATGACCTTCCTCCGGCGATGGACGCTGCAGTTGGTTCGACGGGATGGCCGACAAGTGCGGTCCCTGCCGCTCAGCCGTGCACGACTGCTTCTCTCGGTGGCGGGTGCGATCATTGGCTTGTTCGGTCTGGGGTTTCTGGGAGGCCTGCTGACGGCTTGGCGAGCCGAGTCCAATCGCGTGCTCGAACTGGAGGCGGAACTGGCGACGCTCGAGAGCGAGCGCGAGAGGACGAACCAGTTGGCGGGTCGTTTGAACGAACTCGAGGAAGAGTTCGGTGTCCTTCAGGCTGCGGTAACCGCCGGACGCCCCGCCGAAACCCCGCCGGTGAACGTCGTGCTGAGGGGAGGGGCGGAGGTCAGTTCGCCGATCTCGACAGAGGCGACGACTCCTGCCTGGCCCCTCACGCAGCGCGGCTTCGTCACCCGCCACTACGGCTCACGGCCTGCCGATTCACGCGAAGGACACCCGGGATTGGACATCGCGGTTCCGACCGGGTCGTACGTGCGGGCGATTCAGGCAGGGAGGGTCGAGGAGGCGGGCGAAGACCCGATCTACGGAAAATTTCTGCGGATTGCGCACGCGGATGGGCTAACGTCATTGTATGGCCACAACGCCTGGTTGTTCGCCGAGGCCGGCGACGCAGTGGAGCGACTCGAGGTCATCGCTCTGACGGGGAACACGGGAAGATCCTCGGCCCCGCATCTGCACCTGGAACTGGCCCGGAACGGCACACTATTGGACCCACTCTCGCTGGTGGCGGACCACAGCGGTCGGGACGACATGGTAGCCCCGGCGGAGAGGAAACCGGAGTAAGGATTGGAGCGAAATGGCTAGAGATTCTCGACATGGCGGGCACACCCGTGAACTGAGCGACGTGGTTTCGGTGGTCGCGCCGGGGATGACGATCCTCGGCGATGTGATGTGCGATGGCACGGTCCGGGTCGAAGGCAAGATCGAAGGCTCGGTCAAGGCGACGAAATCCGTTGTCGTCGGCAAGGACGGACGTATCACCGGGGATATCGACACGCAGGATGTCGTGATTGCCGGCACCGTGGTGGGGACCGTCGTGGGAGCCAGTCGCGTGGAACTGCAGGAAACCTGCAAGATCGAGGGCGACATTCGGAGCCGCCGGGTAAAGCTTGAGGAGGGCGGCCAGATAGAGGGTCGTCTGCACATGACGGCGAAGGCGGCGGACCAACAGCCGACCGCTTCTCCGCGCAAGGGCGCGTCCCCCTCGATCCAGCCGCAGAAGGCCCAGCGCGCGGCCGGGCCCAGCTGAAGCGAGGCTTCCGCCCGGCCTCCCCGCCGCAGGGGTCGCGCCGCGCTCCGCCGTATCGGGCGATACGCTTGACGGAATCCCGTAACCGAGGATGAGGAACACCCTCCTCTTCGCCTTCGCGTTCGTACCCTTGACGCTCGGCGCGGACTGGCTCGTTCGCGGCGCCGCCGGCCTCGCGCAGAGATTCGGTGTCAGCCCGCTCGTCGTTGGCCTGACCGTGGTCGCTTTCGGCACCTCGGCCCCGGAACTGGTCGTAAGCGCACTTGCGTCGCTGGAGGGCCAACCGGACGTAGCCGTGGGCAACATCATGGGTTCCACGGCCGCGAACGTGGGCTTGATCGTGGGAATCGGCGCCCTGATTCGGCCGATCGAGGTTCACCGGCGGGTCATCGTGCGCGAGACGCCGCTCGTCATCATCGTCCTCTCTCTCGTGATGGTGCTGTCGCTCAACGATGCCGTCGGACGCCTTGACGGACTCCTGCTCGTATCCGGCTGGGCCCTCTACCTCTTCTTTCTCCTGAAGTGGGAACGAGTTGGCGTGTTTGGCACGCCCGAACGCGCTCCCGGTCCGGACGCGCCTGCGCCGGGGACCGGGACCGGTCCGGCGGAGACCGATATCGCGGCGCCGGGGGCCTGGTGGTCGCTCGTACGGATCGGCCTCGGCCTGCCCTGCCTTACCTACGGGGCGCGTTGGCTGCTGGAGGGCGCCGAGGGGATCGCCAGGTCGCTGGCCGTTCCGGAAGCCGTGATCGCCGCCACGCTGATCGCGGTCGGCACTTCACTGCCGGAACTGGCCTCTACGCTGGTGGCCGCCTTCCGGCGCATGGGAGACATCGCGATCGGCAACGTCATCGGCTCGAACGTGTTCAATCTCGGCCTCGTGCTCGGGACGGCCGCGCTCGTGCGCCCGCTCGTTCTCGACCCGACCATCGTCGTCGGCTATGTGCTTCCGGCCCTGGCCTTCTCCGTCATCCTCATCCCCCTCGCGCTGCATCGCGGCACCGTGCAGAGGACGGAGGGCGGACTCCTCCTGCTGCTCTATCTCGCGTACATCGTGATGGTCTGGTGGTTCAACTGACGTGATCGTCCGACCCCATCATCGCGCTCCCCCACCCTCGCGCTTTGGACCCTCCGGTTGCCAAGCGATCTGGTAAAGCGCTAGGATGGCCGTATGGTCGTTTCCGTAAAGATGAGCAGCAAGAACCAGATCGTGGTTCCCAAAGCCGCGCGGGAGGCACTCCGCCTCAGGCCCGGCGACCGGCTCGCGGTGTCGGTGGACGGCGACACCGTACGGATGGAAAAGCTGCCGCCGGACCGGGAGGATCGTCTACGGGGCGTGCTTCGGGATGTCGTCGATGCCGGGGATCTCTGGATCGAACTCGAGGACGCCTGAAATGGTGGACGACGCGAGTCGCACCGGTCTCGAGGAGCACCTGGCCGGGGCGGGTCTCGTCCACGTCGACGCCCGCGTATTTGCACTTCACCTGACCGGTACGGGGCCGACGAGACAAACGGAACTCGCCTTCTCGGGCATCGCGAGCGGCAGGATCAAGGCCCAGACGTCGAGCCTGACTCTGTACCAGGTGCTCGTGGAGGTGTACCGGCAGGGAAAGCCGACCGTGGCTCGCGACGTGGCGCGGCACATGCAACTCTACCCTCGGCTGGACATCGTGTCGGCCAGCCCCGAAATTGCCGTACAGGCCGCCGAGGTACGCGCAAAGCTCGGGGGTCGGCCGGAACGAGCCCTGCAGATTGCGACGGCGCTCGTTTCGGGCGCCGAAGTGTACCTCACTTCAGGCTCGGGACTCCGCCGGATTGCCGGGATGCGCGTGTTGAACGTCGAGGATGCCGGTTAGGGCGAGTCAGGGGGACGCGGCCGCGCCACGTCGCCGCACGAGTCTCACGAGCGCCTTCACGGGGTCGTAGAAGCGGTCGACGACCCGCTCCTTGAGGGGAATGATCGCGTTGTCCGTGATGGAGATGCTCTCCGGGCATACCTCGGTGCAGCACTTCGTGATGTTGCAGAACCCGATACCCCCCGACTCCTTGAGGAACGCGCTCCGATCCTCCACGTCGATCGGGTTCAGACTGTATCCGGCCGTTCTCACGAGGTACGTGGGGCCGATGAACTCCTGGTGCTTTTGGTGTGACCGGAGTACGTGACATACATCCTGGCAGAGGAAGCACTCGATGCACTTCCTCATCTCCTGCGCCCTTTCGATCTCGAACTGCTTCATCCGCCAGCCGTCCTCCGCATCGCGGGGACGCGGCTTGAAACGCGGGATGGAGGCGTTGTTCCGGTACGCTTGAGACACGTCGGTGACGAGATCCTTGATGACGGGAAAGGCCTTCATCGGCGTGACCGTGATCGATTCGCTGTCCTCGTAGTCGGAGAGCCGGGTCATGCACGTCAGGCGAGGTCGCCCGTTGACCTCACAGCTGCAGGATCCACACTTCCCGGCTTTGCAGTTCCAGCGCACCGCGAGATCCGGCGCGTGCTCCGCCTGGATCCGGTGGATCGCGTCCAGCACGACCATGCCCTGATCGATCTCGATCGTGTAGGATTCGAGCCGTCCGTCGTCGTCGGACCCGCGGTAGACCTGGAAAGTTCGTTCCGCCACCTCGCTACACCCCTTCCTCGATGAGCTGCCTCAGTTCCGCCGGCGGCTCCGATACCTCTTCGGTGTCGGTCACCATCCGTCCGTCGGACGATCGGATGACAAGATTCACGCGCCCGAGCGAGGCGTCAGCGTCCGGATAATCGATCCGGGTATGCGCGCCGCGGCTCTCCCGACGCTCGAGCGCGGAAAGCACGACCGCCTCGGCCACGGTGAGCATGACGTCGAGGTCGAGCCAGGTGTGCCAACCCGGGTTGAAGGCCCGCCCTCCGCGGATCGAGCAGGTGTCGAGCGCCCCGCGCAGTCGGTGGATGTCTTCGAGGGCCTCGCGCAGTGCACGTTCCGTACGGGCGATTCCGACCTTGTCCTGCATGATCTGCTGCAATTCCTCCTGCAGGCCGAAGGGATTCCGCCCACCTTCGCGGGCGAAGGGTGCCGTCGCGCCCGCGACGGCCGCGGACAACTCGGACGCCGGGATCTCGGCGAAGGATACGTCTTTCGCTTCTTCGGCGGCCGCGGCGCCGGCGCGTTGACCGAACACGATAAGGTCGGAGAGCGAATTCCCGCCGAGGCGATTGCCGCCGTGGAGGCCCGCGGCGACTTCCCCCGCCGCGTACAGCCCGGGAACGCCGGTCGCCGCCGTCTCCGGGTGTACCTTCACTCCGCCCATCGCGTAGTGGGTCGTCGGCCCGACCTCCATCGCGTCGGTCGTGATGTCGACACCCGCGAGTTCCTTGAACTGGTGATACATGCTCGGGAGCTTGGCCTTGATGTACTCGGGACTCCGCTTCTCCGAGATGTTGAGGAAGACACCGCCGTGCGGGCTCCCGCGGCCGGCCTCGACCTCCGCGACGATCGCCTTTGCCACGACATCCCGGGTGAGCAGTTCCGGCGGCCGGCGGTTGGCCGTGCGATCGCCTTCCACCCAGCGATCGGCCTCTTCTTCGCTCTCCGCGTAGTCCCCCTCGAACATCTCGGGGACGTACCGGAACATGAAGCGCTCGCCATCCCCGTTGGTGAGAACGCCTCCCTCGCCCCGAACGCCTTCCGTGACGAGCGTGCCGCGCACGCTGGGCGGCCACACCATGCCGGTGGGGTGGAACTGAACGAACTCCATTCCCATGAGTTCAGCCCCGGCGTCGTAGGCGAGCGCCACCCCGTCGCCGGTGCACTCCCAGGAATTGGACGTCACCTTCCAGGCCTTGCCCAGTCCTCCCGTGGCAAGGATGATCGTCCGGGCGCGGAAGAGCACGAACTCGCCCGTCGGACGCCAATACGCGAGTGCTGCGGCCACCCGGCCGTCAACGAGGATCAAGCGGAACACCGTGCACTCCATGAAGACGTCGGCCCCTTCGTGCACGGCATGATCCTGAAGCGTCCGGATCATTTCCAGACCCGTCCGGTCGCCGACGTGCGCCAGCCTTCCGTACGTGTGCCCCCCGAACGGACGCTGGTTCATGCGACCATCCTCCGCCCGGTCGAAGAGGGCGCCCCAGGCCTCGAGCTCTCTCACGCGATCCGGAGCCTCCTCGGCGTGCGCCCTGGCCATCCGCCAGTCGCACAACCCCTTGCCGCCCCGCATCGTGTCGCGGAAATGGACCTTCCAGTTGTCTTCGGGACGGTTGTTGCCGAGCGCGGCCGCCATCCCGCCCTCGGCCATGACCGTGTGCGCCTTGCCGAGCAGCGACTTGCCGACGAGTCCCACGGATGCGCCCGCCTCCATGGCGGCGACGGCCGCGCGGAGGCCGGCGCCTCCGGCTCCGATCACGAGGACGTCATGCTCGTGGCGTTCTGAAATCTCCATGAAAAAGTCCGCTGTGCTCCGTTGGGTTCAGAAGAGTCGGGGATCCTCGAACACCCGCATCGCCACCAGCCGGATGTACAGATCCGTCATGCACACGAAGACGAGGCTGAACCAGGCCCAGCCCATGTGTCGCTTGTTGAACCAGCTCACACCCTTCCACGCCTTGTGGCGAGCCTTTCCCGCCAGCGCGCAGGAATAGCAATCGACATCGCCGCCGATCAGATGGCGGAGCGAGTGGCAGCCGAACCAGTACCCGGAAAGCAGCACGAGGTTGATCAGAAGGACGATGGATCCGACTCCGACGCCGAAGCCGTCCTCGAAGAAGAACCCGTGAATCGTGTCGTACGTCAGGAAGAGCCAGATGACGATCGAGGCGTACAGGAAGTAGCGGTGAAGGTTCTGGAGGACCCACGGCAGCCGCGTCTCGCCCCCATACCTTTCGCCGCGGAACTCGCCGACCGCACAGGCGGGCGGGTCGAGGAAATAGGCGCGGTAATACGCCTTCCGGTAGTAGTAACACGTTCCCCGGAACCCGAGGATCACGCCCATCATGAGGATCGCCGGAGAGAACGGCCACCAGTCGATTCCGAACAGGCGGATCTGTTCCGGGCAGCTGGCGGCGATGCACGGCGAGTACAGGGGAGACAGGTATGGGTCGGCGAAATAGTTGCCGCCCTGCAGGACCGCCCAGGTGGCGTAACCGCCGAAGAGGCCGAGCCCCAGCGCTACGCTCAGGGGCGGCACCCACCACCGATCCCTGCGGAGGGTCTTGCCGAAACCGCGATCTCGAACCGCGACCGAGCTTTCCATGGTCTTTCGTCGACTCTTCGTGGGGTGGGGTGGGAACGCGGCCAGCCTACCCGGCCGTCAGGATGACTGTCAAGCGGAGTCGTCCGGGAAACCCTCGAGGTATTCCTGGACCCGGTTGAGGAAGAACGCCGCCATGGCACCGTCGACCACGCGATGGTCGTAGGAAAGGCCGAAGTAGGCCCGGTTGCGGATCGCGATCACGTCATTGCCGAATCCGTCCTGAACGACGACGGGACGCTTCTCGATCACGCCGGTGCCGAGGATGGCGACCTGGGGCTGGTTGATGATCGGAGTCCCGAACAGGTTCCCGAACACCCCTACGTTCGTGATCGTGAACGTCCCCCCCTGGATGTCGTCAAAGTCGAGCGCCCTGCCGCGAGCCTTCCCGGCGAGTTCGTTCGAGCGTTGCGCGAGTCCCAGCAGGCTGAGTTGATCCGCGTCCTTGAGGACGGGCACGATGAGCTCGCGGCCATCGTTGATCGCCACCGCGATCCCGAGATTGATGTTGCCGTGGTACACGATTCGCGATCCGTCGACCGACGAGTTGAGGACCGGGTATTCGCCCAGGGCCTCGATCACGGCGCGATAGATGAAGGGGCCGTAGGTGAGCTTCACGCCCTGATCGGCGAAGCGGGATTTGAGCGAGCGCCTCAGTTGAACGACCCGTTCGAAGTCCACCTCGATCACCGATGTCACGTGCGCCGAGACGCGCTTGGACATGAGCATGTGTTCCATCGTCCGCAGGCGGACCCTGCTCATCTCCTCGACGCGGTCGCGGTCGCGGATCGGCACGGAGCCGAGCCGGACGTCCAGCGTGGCCCCGTGAATCGGGATCCGAAGCGTGCCCGGCGCCGCCGGCCCGGGCGCCGCTGTCTCGGGGAGCGCTGGCTCCGGGGCCTTCACGTCGGAGGCCGGGACCGGCGACGGGACCGCGGCGGGCGCCGCAACGGGGGTGGGCGCTGGCGAGGGGGCGGGCACGGCCGTGGGAGCGGGGGCCGCCTCCGGCCCTCCGGCCGAGATGAACGCCAGAATGTCATCCCGGGTCACGCGGCCGGAGGTGCCCGTCCCGGGCACCTGGTGGATGTCGACGCCGTGTTCCGCGGCGATCTTCCGCACGAGCGGGGTCGATCGAGTCCTCAGCCGCTCATCCCGACTGGCGGGCGCCCCCCCGGCCGCCGGAGAAGGAGACGCGGGCGTGGCGTCCGCCGCCGGTCCCATCGGAACTGCCGCCACCGCAGTGGACGCCACGGGCTCTACGGCCCTCGCATCCAGCGGCGGATCGGCCGGCGGGGCCGAAGGTGCGGCGGGTGCCGCGACCGTGGCATCCGTCTCGATGCGGGCGACGACCGTGTCGATCTCGACCGTCTCTCCGTCCTGCACGAGAACTTCGGCAAGCACGCCCGCCGCCGGCGACGGAATGTCGGCGTCCACCTTGTCCGTGGATATCTCGAACAGATCCTCGTCACGCTCGACCGCATCCCCGACATTCTTGAGCCAGCGCGTCAGCGTCCCCTCCGCGATGGACTCCCCCATCTGCGGCATGATGACATCCACTTTGGACATAGGTGTTCTTCCCCGGCGTACAGCCGCGTGGGTTCAGTAACTCAGTTGCAGGCGGGCCATCGAGACGATGTCCGCCACCTGGGGTAGATGCGCCTCCTCCAGCTCGGCCGCGTACGGCACCGGCGTGTCGAGTGCGGCCACCCGCCGAATCGGAGCGTCGAGCCACTCGAACGCGCGCTCGCAAACCAACGCTGCCACCTCGCCGCCGAAGCCGCCGAACCGCGGCGCTTCGTGCAGGACGAGAAGCCTCCCCGTCTTCTTCACGCTCTCGAGGATCGCGGCGCCATCGAGCGGTTGCAGCGTCCTCAGATCGATGATCTCAATCTCGGCGCCATCCTCCTCCGCCAGCTGTTCCGCAGCCTCCTGCGCAGTATGGACCATGGCGCCATACGTGACCAGCGTGAGGTCCGTTCCTCCACGATGCGTGCGGGCCTTTCCCAGCGGCGTCAGGAACTCCTCGCCTTCCTCAAGTTCTTCACGGAGTCTTCGATACAGGTACTTGTGCTCGAAGAAGAGGACCGGGTCCGGGTCCCGAATCGCGGCCTTGAGCAGCCCCTTCGCATCTCTCACCGTGGCCGGAGCCACCAGCTTGAGGCCGGGCACGTTGGCGAAATACGACTCGACGTTCTGCGAGTGAAAGGGTCCCGCGCGCACGCCGGCGCCGCAGGGTCCCCGAATCACCAGCGCGGCTCCCGCTCCCGTACGGTAGCGGACCTTGGCGGCGAAGTTGACGATCACGTTGAAGGCCGGTGCGATGAAGTCGATGAACTGCATCTCGCACACGGGCTTCAGGCCCATCTGCGCCGCCCCGATCGCCGCGCCCACGATGGCCGCCTCGCTGATCGGAGTGTCGATGACGCGATCTTCTCCGAATTCCGCGAGCAGCCCCTCCGTAATCCTGAAGGCGCCGCCGTAGGCGCCAATGTCCTCGCCCATGATGAAGACGTTGGCGTCCGCCCGCATCTCCTCACGGATCGCCTGTCGAATCGCTTCGAGATAGGTAGCCACGGCGCAAAGAATAACCGCGTGCCGTCCGCATCAGCAACGTCTCGGCGGCTGTCCTTTACTTATGTGTAAAGGGAAGTTCCGTGACGTGCAGCGCGACACCCGGATGGTCGGTTGACTCCAGCACCGCGGCGAGGGCCACCTCTCGCCGAACGTAGCCCAGGCCGATGGGTCCGAAACGTGGAGAATGAGCGGCGGAGGTGATGACACCAACCGGCTTCGCGCCACCGGTGCCAGAGGACGTTCGAAGTTCGGCGCCCACGAGGTCGCGTGCCTCGTGGAGGGTGTCCCGGGTCCAGCGAAACCCGCGCAGGTGGCGGTTCACATGGCCCCGGTAATGGATGCGCGCGACGACCTCCTGGCCCGTGAAGCACCCCTTGGCAAAGCTGATCGCCCGGTCATCCTGGCCCGCCTCCTGGGCCAATCGCTCCGTGCCCAGTTCGGCGCCGAAGACCGGCAGCCCTCGCTCCAACCGCAGGATCTCCCAGTCTCCGCGGACGGCGGCGGCTCCACCTGCCCGTGCGACGGCGCCCTCCAACTGCCGTAAAGGCCGGTCCTCAGCACGTGATCGGCCGGCGGGGTCGACATACAGGTCGAACCCGGCCCCCTCGATCTCCTCCCGGCGGACCAGGAGGGCCGTCGCGCCGTCACTACGTACGGTTGTCGCTTCGAGCGGAGCCAGTTCGCCCGGCTGCCGCGTAAACGAGATTCCCGCAGCCGAACCCCAGTGTTCGAGCGTCTCGGCGGCCAGCGGTCCGATGAGCGTATGCACGGCAACGCTCGTCTCGCCGTGCCCGGCAAACATTGGAGGCACGTACTTCCGGAGGTGATTCATCAGGGCGGGCAGGGCATCGCCCGGCACGTCCAGCCAAAAGGCTTGCACTCCCGGGTCTGCGGCGTCGCGCTCGAATCCCGCCACGGGCAGGATCCGCAGATCGACGACCACGCGTCCGCGGCGATCCAGGAGAAAGGAATAGACGCCCCGCCCGAACGGCACATCCTTCACATCGTTCGAGGCGAGGCCGTTCACGACGCGCAGCGCCGCGGTACCCGATACGGCGACGACCGCCCGCGGGACGTTCGAGAACAACGCGACACGCTCGACGGCGGCACGATACCCTTCGGACCCGGACCCCTCCGGCATCAAGTCGACGGCAAAAAAAGCTCCCGGGCCGAAACCCGGGAGCCTGGCTCCAACCTGGCCATCAAGCGCAACTCAAAACACTAGTTCGAGCCCGGTCCGGCCCACTCGACGACGAACGTCGCACGACGGTTCTCGATCCCGGTCTGGCGATCCTGCACCCCGGTGTCCTGGTTCACGAGGCGCGACTCACCCATCGCCACAACGCCGATGTTGTCGGCGTTCATCCCCGCGGTCTGCACGAGGTAGTCCCTCACGCTCTCGGCGCGCGCCTGGGACAACCTCATGTTGTACGCTTCGGATCCGGCGCTGTCGGCGGAGCCTTCCACGGTGACCCGGGCCTGAGGGAAGGATCCCAGGATGGTGGCCGCGAACGCGTCCAGAATCGGGCGGTCGACGGCCCGCACCTCGGAGCTGTTGAAGTCGAAGTGCACCGGAAGGGAAACAGCGAGTCCCGCCCCGTGCATGTCGTCGTCGCTGACGTGGCCTCCGAACTCCTGCCGCAGACGATCGAGCCCGCTCCGCAGCTCATCGATATCGCCCTGAAGCGCCTCTACCGCAGCCGTATTCGCGGCGATGCGGGCCTCGTGATCCGCAAGCTGGCCGTCCACGGGCTCCATGACGCGATCGAGTTCCCACTGGCGCACGAGCTGCATGCAGCCCGCAGACAGGAAGGCTAGACCCACCACAACCATCGACACCCACACCCTGTTCTGGCGCATCCTGGCTATTCCTCCTTTTTCCGGCTTATGGGAAGTTGACCCGGAGGCCAACCGAGAGCGGGATCTCCATTATGGAGCTGAACCCGTGCACGTTGTTGAGTTCGCCGTACACATGCGTCTCTTCCTCGTCCGTCATGATGTAGCGGAGGTCGAGTTGGGCGAAGAGCGTGACCATCGGGACGTCCGTCTCCGCATGGCGAGCGAAGTTGAGCCCCGCCTTGATTCCGGCGTTGCCGGAAAAATACGACCCGTTCACGAGAGCGACCGTATGGAGTCCCGGACTCGGGTGGTTCTGCAGCAGGAACGCGTCCGAATCGAGCGTCGAGGCGCCCAGGCCGAAATCGACCGCGACGGTGGCATTCCCCATCGGGTCTGTGAGGTGATACTCGATCCCGCCCGTCAGATGGAAGATCTGGAAGTTCGGGTCGATCGCCCCCTTCGTGCCGAGCATGTCGAGAGCGCCCTCTACCCGCAGCGCCAGACGCGGCTGCAGGAAGTAGGATGCCGCGCCCGAGAAGGACGGACCCGCCTCGGCCGCATCGGCGATCTCGCCCATCGGGATCGCCATCCCGACGCCGCCCTCGAACGACCAGAACATCGGAGAGTAGGGACTCTGGGCCTCGGCCCGGATCGGCAGAAAAGCGAACGCCGCCATCGCGCCAACCGCCAACACCAGCTTTCTGAACACATCCTTCATATCGACCTCCTGCGAGTTATGAGGCTGCCGAGGAACGCGCGGGCTGTCCGATTCGCCACGCAAACCACGCACGAACATCCAACTGCAACCAGCGGCACCCGGCCTCCGATGGCGCCGGAAAAATCGAAGCAAGCTAAGCCCGATGTCGAATAACATGCAAGAGATACAAAGCGGGCTCCGGTGCGTACGGAAACCTCGTTCCGGGGAGGCCGAACAGGCTCCCGGGCATGCGAAGATCCGCGGCTCAGGCGCGGGAGACGTACGCCGCCAATCCCGTCGCGAGGTCGCGCGGGCGAAACGCCGGGAAACGGCCGCGGGCCAGGTCGGAATCGGCGATTCCATCCTGGGTTGCGAAGTCCACGGCGTCGCGCGACAGGATCTGGCCGGGGAGACGCTCCACGCAGGCCGCGGCGAGCTTGACGAGACCTTCCGGGATGTGGAGAATCGCCCGGCGACGTCCGAGCGCCGTCATGGCCGTCCGGACGACGTCGTCCAGCGACAGGACATCCGGGCCACCCGCCTCCAGAGTGAGCCCGTCTCCCGCCGCACCCAGCGTCGCCTCGCATACGAGGTCCGCCAGGTCATCCACATGTATCGGGGTGATCCGCCCGGAGCCGTCCCCAAGCTGGGGAAAGACGAACGGAATCGCGCGAATGAGCGCGATGAAGCGGTTCAGGCTCCGGTCTTCGGGGCCGTACACCCAGGAGGGCCGAACGATGACGTGGGCGAGGCCCGATTCCCGGACCGATGCCTCCGCCAGCCCCTTGGCGCGATACCAGGTGCGCGCGGAGCCCGGATCGGCCCCGACCCCGGACAGGTAGACCAGCTTGCCTACTCCCGCCTCCACCGCGGCCTCCACCAGGGCGGCGGTGCCGCGGGCGTCGACCTCCATGAACGTCCGGCCGCGGGCGGGCGCCTCCACCGGATAGCCCGGGAACTGGACGGAGAGGATGGCCGCGTCCACCGCGTCCATCGCCCGTGCGAGGGCCGCGGGCCGCCGCACATCCCCTTCGACGTATTCCGCCGGGAGCCCGAGGCTCCCGGCACCGGCGGGGTTCCGGGTCAGCACGGCAACCCGCGCCCCGCGACCGTGCAGCCCCCGGACGAAGGCACGCCCCAGAAAGCCTGTTCCACCCGCGACGAGGACCCGCTGCATCACTTCACCTCCCGACTGGCGCCGGGGCGCGCTTCACCTGAACATCCCCCGGATGACATCGTAGCCGTCGTCCGAGGCGAGACCAATGTCACCCCGATCTTCTGGCCCGGTCAGGGCGGGAGTACAACATGCTGGAACATCTGCTCGAGACCGAGGTGGCCAGGCGCCCGCCGACCGTGCGCTTCAAGGGCCGTATCCTCTTTCTTACCGAGGATCCGGACCTCATCCGCCGCCAACTCGCGGGGGAGGACCTCGACTGGGATCCGTCGATCCCTCTGCGCGACGACATTTCGACCGATGAGATCACGCCCGGCTGGGTCTGCTACCACTTCGACGAGAAGCTGGGGGAATATCCGTACGTGGGCCTCCTGTGCGGCGACGAGCGACCGGTCGGCCGCAACGACATCCGGGAGGGCGGCTTCGTCTGCTCCGTGTCCGGGAAGAGGCGCGGGAAAGGATCCAGCCGGGAGGCTTCGCCGTATGCCGAGCGCGCTGCGGGCCTCCGCGTCGTCATCGGGGAGAACATCGAGCGTATCTACGGGGAGAATTGCGCGAACATCGGCCTCCTCGCATCGACGGATTTCTCCCTCATCGAGAAGATCCGTAGCGGGGAGGAGATCCCGCTCGACGCGTTCATCGGAGACGCGGGGCGCATTCAGCGCGACATCATCGAGTACGGCGGGCTGCTCGACTACGCCGTGGCGAGGCTGAAGGGACTCGTCACTCTCCCCGCCATCACGACCCCGGCGGACCGCCCGCAGACGATCGCGGAGAAGATCATCGCCCGGCACTGGGTCACCGACGCGGCCTCCGGCGCGTTGGGCGTTCCGGCCGTGAAACCGGGCGACACCGGCTTCCTGCGCGCCGACCTTCGCTTCTCCCACGAATACGTGACCCCCATGGCGTCGACGTTCTGGGAGGACTTCGCGGGCGATGCGGGGCTGAACCATACCGAGTCCATCGTCTTCTTCCGGGACCACCTCGCGTTCCTCGACGAAGTCATCACGGAAGAGAGGAAGGCGGCCGGCCTGCTCGACGCGGCCCATGCGCTGCACGACCGCCAGCGGGAGTTCGCGGCCGCGAAGGGCGTGCGCCTGCACGGCGAACTGCCCGACCGCACCGGGAGCGAGGGGATCTGCCATATCATGGTGCAGGACCGCTACGCCCTCCCCGGCCAGATCATCATCGGCAGCGATTCACACACACCCCATTCCGGTGCGCTGGGATGCGTCGCCTTCGGCGTGGGTACGTCCGCGATCGTCAACGCCTGGGCGACCCGCGACGTCCGGCTGGAAGTGCCGGAGTCGATTCGGGTGAAAATCACGGGCGAGCCGCCCCCCGGCGTCGTGGCGAAAGACCTCATCCTCGAACTGCTGCGTCACCCGACGGTCAAGAACGGCGAAGCCATCGGACGCATCATCGAATTCACGGGAGAGGCCGTGGAGGCGCTGTCCATCGATGAACGCGCGACGCTGACGAACATGGCGGCCGAGGTCGGAGGCTTCACCGGCATCATCGCCCCGGACGCGAAGACGGTGGCGTGGATCGCCGGCCGGCGCGGCGTGGCGGTGGACGAGATCCGGGGGCTGTGCGACGGACTGTACAGCGACGCGGGGGCGGCCTACGCGGCGACGATCGAGATGGACGCGGGCGGCATCGAACCGATGGTCGCAACCCCGGGCGATCCCGGAAACGGCGTGCCCGTCTCGGCCCTCGAAGGGGCCGTGAGTCTGGACACCGTGTTCGTCGGGTCCTGCACCGGGGCGAAGCGGGCGGACTTCGAGATGTATGCCGCGGTGGCGCGGGAGGCGGTGGCGGCGGGGAAGCGCGTGCCCGCGTCCGTCCGCGCCTATGCCCAGTACGGGTCCATCGACGTGGAGGCGTGGAGCCGGGAACAGGGCCACGACCGGGCGCTCCGGGATGCGGGATTCGACGTCCTCGCGCCCGGCTGCGGAGCCTGCATCAACGCGGGGCCGGGCGTCTCGACGACGAAGGAGCAGGTCACGATCAGCTCCATCAATCGGAACTTCCCCGGCCGCAGCGGGCCGGGGCAGGTGTACCTGGCAAGTCCGCTGACGTGCGTGGCTTCGGCGATCGAAGGGAGAATCGTCGCGTACGGAGACCAGGCGTGGATCCGCGGGGCCGCCAGCTCCCGGTAGCCGGCGAATTCCCTGACGGCCGGACGGCTGCTAGACGGGTTCCACCCTCACGGGGCAGACCTTCAGCTCGGCCGTGTGCGTGATCGGGTCGTAGCCGCCTCCGGTGAGGAAGTTCACCGGCACGTCGTTGAAGCTGAATGACGCGAACACGGTTCCGGGCGGAGATCGGTCGTTCGCCTCGACCTTGATCCGGACCTGGCCGCGCGGGCTCGACATCATGGCCCAGCCGCCGTCCTCGAGACCCCATTTCGACACGTCGGCCGGGTGCATCTCGAGACGCTCTTCCGACAGGAGGTACTCGATCCCCGCCGCACGCCCGGTCTGCGTTCTGGTGTGATAGGCAGGCAGGCGGCGTCCGGTCGTAAGCCAGATCGGGTATTCCTCCGAAATCGTCTCCGCCGGGTCCCGGTACCGGATCATCTGGAAGATCCCGCGCCCGTTCTCGAACTCGCCCTGGTGCAGGATGGGGGTGCCGGGGTGACCCCGGTGCGGCACCGGCCAGTGGTACTCGCCGTGCTCGATCACATCCCAGTCCAGGCCGGCATAGATCGGCGAGAGCGAGCAGAGTTCGTTGAACACCTGCTTGGCCGACTCGAACTCGAAACCCTTCAGCCCCATGCGCTGCGCGATGCGGGACACGCACCACCAGTCGGGTCTCGCCTCGCCCGGCGGGTCCACGGCCTTCCGCAGGCGCTGGACGCGCCGCTCCGTATTCGAGCACACGCCGTCCGTCTCCGCCCACGAGGTGGCGGGGAGGACGACGTCCGCCAACTGCGCCGTCTCGGTGAGGAAGATGTCGATCACGACGAGGTGGTCGAGGCTCCGGAGCGCGTGCTCGCAATGCTCCCGGTCGGGGTCCGTGACGACGGTGTTCTCGCCATTGATGATCATGGCGCGGATCCGGTCGCCGCACATCTCGAGCGCCGTGACCTTCGTGGGCCCCAGTTCGAGGTCCACCTCCCGGCCGTAGGCGGCGGCGAACTTCGCCTGGTACGCCGGGTCGAGCACGTCCTGGAAGCCGGGATAGTTGTTCGGCAGCGCTCCGGAGTCGCCCGCGCCCTGGATGTTGTTCTGGCCGCGCATCGGGTTGATCCCGGTGCCCTCGCGGCCGACGTTGCCGGTCATGAGGGCGAGATTGCAGAGGCTCTGCACGTTGTCCACGCCGCAGATGTGCTCCGTGATCCCCAGCGTGTAGTAGATCGCTCCGCGTTCCGCCTTCGCATACCAGCGGGCCGCCTCCGCGATCAGCTTCGCGTCCACCCCGGTGATCGATTCGGCCCATTCCGGCGGGTACTCCAGGACGTGCTCGACGAAGTCCTGGCCCTCCGTCGTGCGGGCGGCCACGAAATCTTCATCCATCAGCCCTTCGCGGACGATCGTGTGGGCCATGCCGAGCAAGAGGGCGACGTCCGACCCCACCCTCAACGGCAGGTAGATGTCGGCCATCTCGGCCAGCGCGATCCGCCTCGGATCGGCGACGATGAGCTTCGCGCCCCGGGCCACCGCGCGCTTGATGCGGGTGGCCGCGACGGGATGGCACTCGGTCATGTTGGTCCCGATGCAGAAGATCACATCGGGCTTGTCCATGTCCGCGAGTGGATTCGACATCGCCCCCCGTCCGATAGAGGCCGCCAGACCGGCGACCGTGGGGGCGTGTCAGGCACGGCTACAGTTGTCGATCTGGTTCGTACCGAACGCGCCTCGGATGAACCGCTGCATCATGTAGGCCGCTTCGTGCGGCGCACGCCCGGAGGCGACGCCGTACACGGAATGCCTGCCGTGATTCTCCACCGCCGCCGTGAACCCGGCCGCCGCGCGGTCGAGGGCCGTGTCCCAGTCGGTTTCGTGGAGTTCGCCGTCCTCGCCCCGCACCATCGGATAGGCCAGTCGGTCGGGGTGCTGCACGAAGTCGAACGCGAACTGCCCCTTGACGCAGAGCGCGCCCTCGTTGGCGGGCCCATCCATCGCCGGCTGGACGCCGATCAGCTTGTCGCCCCGAGACATCAGGTCGACGGCACACCCGACGCCGCAGTAGGGGCAGACGGTTCGCGTCTTCTCGGTCTCGCCCGGCACGTCGGCGTTCGCGAGCGCCTTGATGTCGGCGAGGGCGCCGGTCGGGCAGGTCTGGATGCACTGCCCGCAGAACGTGCACGCGGAGTCCCCCAGCAGGCCTTCGAACTCTGTCGTGATCTGCGTCTCGAACCCCCGGTTCATGACCGAGATCGCGTAGTCGCCCTCCTGCTCCGCGCAGACCCGCACGCAACGGTAGCAGGAGATGCAGTTCTCGTAGTCGCGGAGGATGAAGGGGTTGTCGTCGTCCGGCCGGCTGCGGCCGGACCTGGCCCCGGCAAAGCGGCCCGTCCGTGCCTCGTAACGGTCAAGCAGGACCGCCATCTCCTGCGAAGCGTAGCCGGAGAGCGGGTCGACATCCGTGTCGCGGTTCTCGGAGGCGACCATCTCCATCAGCACCCTGCGGTGCATGTCGAGCCGCGCCGAACGGGTCGTGATCCGCATCCCGGGCTCCGCCCGCATGGTGCAGGAGGCGACCGGGTTGCGGGCGCCGTCGAGTTCCACGATGCAGAGACGGCAGCCGCCGAAGGCTTCCAGGCGCGGATCGTAGCACAGCGTCGGGATCTCCTTGCGGTGCCGCTCGGAGACCTCGTACAGGCTCTCGCCCCGACGGACGCCGACCTTCTCGCCGTCGAGCGTGATCTCGAAATCGAAGCCCGTGCCGTTGCCCGAATTGTCGCTCAAACCCACCTCCGGGGGCGCGAGAACCCCGCACCGCTGGAAACTGCCGGGCCCACTAACATGACGCGGCGCGCCCGCTGCGACAAATCCGGGCGCCCTCCCAACGGGCGGTTAGCGAGATTCGGTGACGTGCCGGGAGACGCGATCCGGGAAGTAGCGGATCAGGCTCTCCGTGATGAGGGGGGCCGCCTGCCCGAGGCCGCAGGCGCTCGTCTGCATCATCGTGTCGCCCAGATCGTGCACCTCGTCGATCCAGGCGCCGATGTCGGGCGGGCCGTCGCCGTGCAGGCGCTCCGTCAGGCGCTGCGTGCCGATGCGGCAGGGGAAGCACTTGCCGCAGGATTCCTCGGCGAAGAACTCCATGGCGGAATGCGCGACCGCGATCATGTCCCGCGAGTCGTCGAACACCATGATGCCGCCCGCACCCAGGAAAGACCCCTTCGAGCGGATGTCGGGTTCGTCCAGCGTGACGTCGAGCGCCTCGCCGGCCAGGAAGCCGCCCGAGAGCCCCGCCATCGTCACCGCCTGGATCTTCCGTCCGCCCGGCACGCCGCCGGCGCAGTCGTCGATCAGCGTCAGCAGGGGGAAGCCCATCGGTACTTCGTAGTTGCCGGGGCGCGTGATGTCCCCGGAGAGCGAGATCACCTTCGTGCCCGCGTGGTCGCCGATCCCGAGCCCGCGGTACCAGTCGGCGCCGTGCACGAGGATATGAGGCACGGAGGCCAGCGTTTCGACGTTGTTCACGACCGTGGGAAGGTCCTCGTACCCGTGCGTCACCGGGAAGGGCGGCCGGTTGCGCGGGAACGGATGCTTGCCCTCCAGGCTGTTGAGAAGAGACGTCTCCTCGCCGCAGATGTAGGCGCCCGCGCCGCGGCGCACCCAAAGGTCGAACGGTTGTCCGGGCCCCAGGGCGTCGGGCCCCAGCAGCCCGGCGCCGCGGGCTTCTTCGAGGGCCGTCTCCAGGATGCGCATCGTATCCGGGTACTCGTAGCGAAGGTAGATGAACCCCCGCGTGGCGCCCGTCGCGAAGCCGGCGGCGATCATCCCTTCGATCACCGCGTGCGGGTCGTAGTCCATCAGCGCCCGGTCCTTGAAGCAGCCCGGCTCCCCCTCGTCGGCGTTGCACACGATGGTCTTCGGCTCCCCGGCGGCCTCGGCCACCGCCCGCCACTTCCGTCCGGTGGGGAAGCCGGCGCCGCCACGCCCGGCGAGGCCGCTCGCGTCGATGGCATCGAGCAGCGCGCCGGGCCGCCCGCGGAGGGCCTTGTCGAGACCCGAATACCCGCCCGTCGCCCGATAGCCCGCGAACGTCGCGCGTCCGGGAGTCCGGATGTGCGCGAAGACGCATTCCTCGATGTCCGGGTGTGGAGCGGGAGGGAGAGGAGAGGGTCGGGAAACGAGTTCCGCGACCGTGGTTCCGCAGAGGACGCGGTCCCGGTCGAGGACCGGAATCGGCTCGTCGCAACGCCCCGGGCAGGGCATCGCATGCGCGTTCGGCATCGCGGCCAGCAGTTCGTCGGCCCCCTGCAAGGCACAGATGGGTCCCGTGCAGATGCGGGCGTGCGCATACCCTCCGGGATCCCGTGAGAAATGGTGGTAGAACGTCACCGTACCGAAGAGGTCCGCGATCGGGATCCGCAGGTCGTCGGAGATGGCGCGCAGGGCGTTCTCCGAGAGGTGTCCGTCCCTCTCGTGGAACTCGTGCAGCAGGGGGAGCAGAGGAGCGGGCTCCTCCCGCCATTTCGCGAGGAGTTCCCCGTCCGAGGGCGTGTTCATGCCGTCATAGTTACCCGCAGACGCGAATAGCGGCAAACGACCGTGCCGCCTCGACGGCAGGCGCGACGGTCGACGGAGCGCTTGCTACACCAGGCGGTCGACAACGTAATTTCGGCCCATGATTACGCCCCGAAGGAACACCGCCCGCATCGACATCGAGCGCGTGTCCGAATCCACGAGCCGAAGGCGGCGCGACGCCGTCGCGGTCGAAGAGCCGCTCGAGATCCGGATCGCGCCCGCGGGCGGAGGCGAGCACCAGGTGGCCGTGACGATGCGCACGCCCGGGGACGACTTCGACCTCACGGCCGGGTTCCTCTTCTCGGAGGGGCTTCTGGGACAGCGGTCGGATATCGCCGACCTGCGGTACTGCGTCGACGTGGAGCCGCAGGAATACAACATCGTCACGGCGCACCTGAGCGAGACGGCCCGCTTCGACCCGGCGGAGCTGACCCGCAACTTCTATACGACATCGAGTTGCGGCGTCTGCGGCAAAGCCTCCCTCGAGGCGATCGAGATTCGCGGCTGCGCTCCGGTGCCGGCCGAGGGTCCGACCGTCGCGGCCGAGGTCGTGCGCACCCTCCCGGGAGCGCTTCGCCGCCGCCAGCCGGTGTTCGAGCGGACGGGCGGGCTGCACGCGGCCGGCCTGTTCGACACGGCGGGTGAACTGCGTCTCCTGCGCGAAGACATCGGACGCCACAACGCGCTCGACAAGGTGATCGGCGACCGATTCCTCCACGAAGCCCTGCCCCTGGGCGATACGGTGCTGGCCGTGAGCGGCCGGGCTTCCTTCGAGATCATGCAGAAGGCGCTCGCCGCCGGAATCCCGATCGTCGCCGCCGTGGGCGCCCCCTCGAGCCTCGCCGTCGACGTGGCCGAAGAGTTCGGGATGACGCTGATCGGCTTCGCGAAGCCGACGGGATTCAACATCTACACCGGGCGTCACCGCGTCGGCTGAGGACCCGGACCCGCTGCCCCCTCCCGCGGGGGGCCGATTCTCAGGGCGGCAGCGCGCGCCCGATCCGGAGCGCGAGGTCGACGGCCGACTTCCTCCATCCCGTCAGCGTCGACCGGCGGTACGCGTCGGCGGTACGCTTCACGCCCTCGCTCATCGTCGGGTACGGATGGACCAGCGACGCGAGCGTCCCGAGCTTCACCCCCGCCTTCATGGCGAGCGAGATCTCCGCGATCATCGTCCCCGCGTCGGGCGCCAGGATGTGTCCGCCGAGAATCCGGCCCCCCTTTCCCACGACGATCTTCACCCGGCCCATGGCGGCGCGCTCGGCGATCGCCCGGTCGAGGTTCGCGATGTCGTAGACGTGGGCGGACACCGAGTCCCCGTGCCGGTCGCGCGCCTCGGCTTCCGTGAGGCCGACGTGCGCGAGTTCGGGGTCGGTGTAGGTGCACCAGGGGATCACGCTGTAGTCGATATTTGCGCGGACCGGAAAAAGCGCGTTCTGGACCACCGTGCGCGCTTCGTGGTCGGCGACGTGCGTGAACAGGAACCCGCCGGTCACATCGCCGGCCGCGAAGATGTGTTTGCGGGAGGTGCGGAGTCTGGAGTCGACGGTGACCCAGCCTCCGTCTGTCTCGACCCCCGCGGCGTCCAGTCCCAGCTCCTGCGTGTTGGGCGCCCGTCCCGCCGCGACGAGGACCTCGTCGACTTCGAATGTCTCGACCCGCTCGTCCGCGCTCCCTCCCTGCTCCGCGACCGCGGGGGGCGCGATCGTGACGCGCCGCCGGTCTCCCATGCGGTCGACACGCGTCACGATCCGGCCCGTCCGGATACGGATACCCTCTTCCCGCAGCCGGCTCGTCAGCAGGTCGGCGAGTTCGGGCTCCTCGCGCACCATGAGCCGGTCGAGCAGTTCGACGACCGTGACCTCGGCCCCGAGACGGCGATACGCCTGGGCGAGTTCGACGCCGATCGGCCCGCCGCCGACCACCGCGAGCGAAGAGGGGATCGTGTCCCGGTCGAACGCCTCGGCGTGCGTGAAGTAGCCCGCCTCCTCGAGTCCCGGGATCGGGGGCACCGCGGCTCTGGAGCCGGTGGCGATCACGAAGCGCCGCGCGCGGAGGCGCCGGCCGTCCACCTCCACTTCATGCGGAGAAACGAAGCGCGCCGCCCCCTCGACCACGTCGACGCCCATGGCGCGGAAACGCTCCGGATCGTCGTGCGGCTCGATCTGCGCGCGGACATCGCGGACGCTCGAGAGTACGCCGGTGGCTTCGATCTCCTGCCGCGGGATCCCGAGGCCGAACGAGCCCGCGTCGCGAACGTGCCGCGCCACCCGGGCCGAGCCGATGAGCGCCTTGGAAGGCACGCATCCCGTCCACAGACAGTCGCCTCCAAGCCGGTCGCGCTCGATCAGGGCCACGCTCGCACCCAGCCCCACGCTGCCGGCCGCCGTCACGAGACCCGCGGTCCCTCCGCCGATGGCGACGATGTCGAACGTCCGGTCTCGAACCACGTTGCTCCTCCCCATGGAAGGTCATCGATTTCACCGAGCCGCCAGGGCCGTTTTTTCTTGCCGGGCGTCCCGATTCGCGCTTAGCTTCGATTCGTGCAGAAACCTACATCTCAAGCTGCGGTGTCCCGGTCGGGCTCAATGAAAAGCCGCGTCCAGCCGCCTTCGATCCTTGCCAAGTGTCGTGAACTAGCGACCGTGCACAACCTCCGCGAGTCCGGTCTCTACCCGTACTTCATGCCCATCGAGGCCTCTCACGACACGTGGGTCGTCATCGACGGCGCCCGCAAGATCATGGTGGGCTCCAACAACTACATGGGACTCACGCACGATCCGCGGGTCCTCGAGGCGGCCCGCGAGGCCCTCGACAAGTTCGGCAGCGGCAATACGGGCAGCCGCTTCCTCAACGGCAACCTCGATCTCCATGAGCAACTCGAGGCCGAACTCGCCGACTTCACCGGCATGGAGGCCGCGCTCGTGTTCTCAACCGGCTACCAGACGAATCTGGGCACGCTGGGCGCGTTGATCGGTCGCGCGGACACGGTCTACATCGACAAGCTGGACCACGCCAGCCTGCAGGATGGCGTACGCCTGGGGCTCGGCCGCACGCGCCGCTTCAACCACAACGACTTCGCGACGCTGCGCCGCATGCTCGAGGCCGAGGGGCCCTCGCGCGGCAAGCTCATCGCGGTGGACGGCGTGTACAGCATGGAAGGCGACATCGCCGATCTGCCCACGCTGGTCGAACTGAGGCGAGAGTACGACGCGGCCATCCTGGTGGACGACGCGCATGCCGTGGGCGTGCTGGGCGAGACCGGGGCCGGGACCGCCGAGCACTGGGGGCTCACCGATGAGGTGGACCTGATCCTCGGCACGTTCTCCAAGTCCTTCGCCTCGATCGGCGGCTTCGTGGCGGGCCGCGCCGACGTCATCGACTACCTCCAGCACAACGCCCGCGCCCTCATGTTCAGCGCGAGCATGCCTCCCGCCTCCGCCGCCACCGTGCTGAAGGCGCTCGAAATCATCCGCGAGGAGCCGGAGCGCCGGGAGCAGCTCTGGAAGAACACGCACAGGATGATGGAGGGCTTCAAGTCGATCGGGTTCGACATCGGGCCGACCGAGACCCCGATCGTCCCCATTCTCATCGGGCCCATGGAGAAGACCTTCGTGTTCTGGCGGGCCCTGTTCGAAGCGGGCGTCTTCACGAACCCGGTCGTCCCCCCCGCGGTTCCCGAGGGGAGCTGCCGCCTGCGCACGAGCTACATGGCCACGCACTCGGACGACGACCTCGACTTCGTGCTCGAACAGGTGGAGCGCGTGGGGAAGGAGCTCGGCGTCGTCTGAACCGGCGCCTCCCACCATGACGAGTCTTGCCTCCTCCGTGCGCGTCGTCCCCGTCGAGAGCCGCGCCGATCTCAAGCGCTTCATCGACCTGCCGTGGTCCATCTACCGGGGCGATCCCGACTGGGTGCCCCCGCTCAGGCGAGACGTACGGGCGGCCTTCGATCCGACGAAACACCCGTTCCACCTGCACTCGGAAATCCAGCCCTACCTCGCGTTGCGCGACGGCCGGGCCGTGGGCCGAATCTGCGCGATCCGGAACCGGAACCACGAGCGGACGCACGACGAGTCCGTCGGATTCTTCGGCTGGTTCGAGTCCGTAGACGACCCGGAGGTGGCCGGGGCGCTGCTCGACGCGGTCCGGGCCTGGCTGCGGGAACGCGGCCTTACCGCGATGCGGGGTCCCACGAGCTTCTCGACCAACGAGACCTGCGGCCTGCTCATCGACGGAGATCCCGGGCCGCCCGTCGTCCTCATGGCCTACAACCCCCCGTACTATCCCGCGCTGCTGGAGGCCGCGGGGCTGCGGAAGGTCAAGGATCTCTTCGCCTGGCTCATGAAGAAGGGCGACTGGCCGCCGCACCTCTTCCGCGCCGAAAAGGTCGCGACCCGCAGGTACGGCATCCGGATCAAGACTCTGGACATGTCGCGCTTCGACGAAGAACTCGGCCGCGTCCAGCGCCTGTACAACGCGGCGTGGGAGAAGAACTGGGGTTTCGTCCCCATGACCGAGGCCGAGATGGATCACATGGCGGCCGAACTCAAGCCCATACTCGACCCCGAACTCGCGCTCTTCGCCGAGACGCCGGAGGGCGAGACCGCCGGCTTCGCCCTTGCCCTCCCCGACTTCAACCAGGTGCTGCGCCGGATGAACGGCCGACTCTTCCCCTTCGGGATTCTGAAGGCGCTCATCTACAGGCGGAGAATCACGTGCATGCGCGTGATCATCCTGGGGCTTGCCGAGGAGTGGCGCGGAAAGGCCGTCGATGTCCTCCTCTACCTCTGGCTGTTCAGAAAGGGGATCGCCGCAGGGATGACGTCCGCCGAACAGTCGTGGATCCTCGAGGACAACCAGAAGATGAACCAGGCCATCGAGCGTCTCGGCGGCAGGATCTACCGGACCTACCGGCTGTACGAAGCGGCCCTTTAGTGGCATCGGTCTTCCTGACGGGGGGAAGCGGGTTCCTCGGCGGCCATCTCGCCGAGACCCTCGTCGCGGCCGGCCACCGGGTCACCGCGAGCGTGCGGCGAACGAGCGACACGCGGCGGCTCGATCGCCTCGAGTTGAGGAAGACCGAACTCGACCTCGGGGTGGAGGGCGGACCAGGAGCGGCCGCGGCACTCGCGGGTTGCGCCGCCGTCGTGCATTGCGGCGCCCTCACGCGGGCGCGTAACGAGTCGGAGTTCATGGCCGTGAACGCGGTCGGCACGCGGAGGCTCGCGGACGCGGCGGCGGAAGCGGGAGTCCGGCGGTTCGTCTTCATCAGCAGCCTCGCCGCCCGCGGTCCGGATGGCGCGGCCGGACCCGTGAGCCCGTACGGTCGGTCGAAAGCCGAAGCGGAGGCGGCGCTCGCCTCCGTCCCCGGGTCGATGGAGGTCGCCGTGCTCAGGCCGGGGGGCGTCTACGGCCCGCGCGACGCCGACCTGTTGCCGCTCTTCCGGCTGGCGGCGCGAGGTTGGACCGTGATTCCGCGCAGCCACGCACCCCTGCAGCCGGTGTACGTCGCCGATGTCGTCTCGGCCGTCCTCGCCGCCCTCGACGCGGAGCCGGCGCCGCTCCCGCTCCCCATCGCCGGGGCGGAACGCCATTCCTGGGGCGCGCTGGCGCGCGCGCTGATGGCCGCCGTGGACCGCCCGGGGCGCGTGCTGCGGCTGCCGCCCGCGCTCTTTCTCGCCGCCGGGGCCCTGTCGGAACCCGCCGCCCGCCTGACGGGGAAGGCCCCCGCCTTCGACCGGCGACAGGCGCGGGATCTGTCCGTGTACGCCTGGACATGCGACATCGAGTCGAGCCGAAGGGTTCTCGACCCCTGGCGTCCGAGGGTCGGCATCGAAGACGGGCTCGCGCGCACCGCCGAGTGGTATCGCCGAAAGGGCTGGCTGTGAGCGGCGGCCGCGGCGGAGGGCTCCTGCCCGTCGATCGCGTCGCCATCGGCTACTTCGGTTGCACGGGCCTCATTGCGGTGGCGTTCGGCGGCCTGTCCGGCGCAGGCATCGCGGCGGCCCACGCGATCGCCGTCTTCGGGATCACGCGACTTGCGGCCTGGCGCCCCCGCGCCGGCGTCGCCGCGATCGCGAGGGGGGCGTACGCGGTGCTGCTCACGCCCCTCCTGTATGCGGAACTCGCGGTCCTCAACCGCTTTCTCACGCAGCGGTACTTCGACGCGACAGTGCAGGCGTGGGATGCCGCCTTGTTCGGCGGACAGCCGAGCATCGGCCTCAGCGCGTCGCTCCCCTGGCTCCCCTTCTCCGAGGTGTTGCACCTGGGCTACTTCGCCTACTACGCCATCATCCCCGCCGCCATCCTGGGCGTGTTCGCGACGCGGGGGCTCGAGGCCATGCAGCGCACCGCCCTCGCCGTGGCCGCCGCCTTCTTCGTCTCCTATCTCATCTTCATGTTCTTCCCGGTCGCCGGTCCCCGATACGAGTTCGCGCAGATCGGCGGCGAGATCGGCGAGGGGACGCTGTTCGGGATCGTGCACGGGATCCTGGAGGCCGGCTCGTCGAAGGGCACGGCCTTCCCCAGTTCCCACATCGCCGCCTCCCTGGCCGGGGTCCTGGCCGCCGGGCGCGAGGATCGGCGCTGGTTCTGGCTCCTCCTCATCCCGGAACTCGCGTTGACTGCGGGGACGGTCTACGGTCGCTTCCACTATGCGGTCGACGCCCTCGCGGGCATCCTGCTCGGGCTGCTGGTCTGCGCCGTACTGCGCGCGGCCGACGCCGGGGCCCGCGGCGCCCGGGCTGCCGAAGGCGGGCAACCCGCGGGTTGAACCGCGCATCAGAAGCGGTGGATCCGGAAGGTGACCTTCAGAGGGATGACGTGGAAGAACGCGACCTGATCGCCTGTGCCAAGGCGGGAGAGCGATCCGCGATGGGGGAGTTGTACGAACTCCACGCGCGGCGCGTCTACACCGTGATCCGCCGCCTCGTCGGCGACGATCACCTCGCGGAGGACCTCTCCCAGGAAGCGTGGATCCGCGCGTTCGAGAAGCTCCACCTCTTCCGGGGTGACGCGGCCTTCGGCACGTGGCTCTACCGGTTGGCGACGAACGTGGCGCTCAACCGGCTGCGCCGGTCGTCGAAGCGGCGTCCGGTGGAATCCGCCGCCGAGCTTCCGCGCGTCGTGCGGGCGCACGACGACGTGATCGTGACGCGGCGGGTTTTGACGAAGGCGCTGGACCAGTTGCCGCCGGGGTACCGGAGGGTCCTCGTGCTGCACGACGTGGAAGGGTGGACGCACAACGACATCGCCGAGGCTCTGGGGTGTTCGCCCGGCACCTCGAAGTCGCAGTTGCACAAGGCGCGGGCGCGCATGCGGAAGCTCATCGCTCCGGAGGATTCCGGGGACGGCGGTGCGCGGGGCGAAGCGCGCCTCTGAGAGGGTTGGAAGAGATGGCGAACCACATGGATGCCGAGCGAATCTCGGCGCTGCTCGACGAGCCGTGGGCGGACCGGGACTGCCGGGCCCACCTCGAGACGTGCAGGGACTGCCAGGCGGAGTTCGAGAGGTTGAGCCGGATGCGCATGGCGCTGTCCGCGCTTCCGGATGAGAAGGCGCCGGCCGGACAGTGGGCCGCCATCGAAGCCGCGCTCGATACCGGCGAGACGCGTGCCGGCGTCCGCCGGACCGGAGGAGGCTTCGCCGGCCGTCTCTTCGTCCGGGGACCGCTCCAGGCCGCCGCCGCGCTCGTCTTGTTCGCCGGCGGCGTGGTCGCCGGCCTCCAGTTCACGGGCGGGCCGTCCGCGAACTCGTCGGCCGCGGATCTCGCGGATCTCCCGGCCGTCGTCTCCACCGACGACGGTCGCGCCCTCGTGGACGGGCTCAACCGGATGGAATCGCTGCGGTCGCCGCTCAGACAGGTCGGAGAGGGAGGGGTGAACCCCGCTTCTGCAGGCGGGCCGGAGGAGCGGGATCCCCTGGAGATGGCGCAGAGGCTGGCGACGCTGGAGGGGTATATTCGGGCACTGCGCGACGGCCTCGAGACGAGTCCCGACGATCCGTTCGCCAGCGCCTATCTGCTGGAACTCGTGGAGACGCGCGATCGGCTCGCGGAGGACCTGGGCCGCGCGCGCGGGACGCGAACCTGGTGACCCGGCTCCTCGCGCGGCCGCGCACGCCGCTGGCTTCGTCCCTCGCCCTGGCCGCCCTGCCGTTCGCCGCCCTCGTCGCCGCCGCGCAGGAGGCCGGGACGGCGGAATCCGCTGGCTGGATCGGGGTGCGGGTCGAGGAACGCTTCAACTGCGGCTGGGAGACTTCGGAAGACTGGAAGAACTGCACGCTTGTCCTCCGGATTCGCGAGATGCAGGAAGACGGTCCGGCGGAGCGCGCGGGGCTCCGCGCCGGCGACCGGCTCGCGGCGATGGACGGCGTGGAACTCACTCTGGCCAACCTGCCCGACCGGCTCGCGTCCATCCGAGCGAGCGTTCCCGTTCGACTGGAAGTGAACCGGGACGGATTGCGCCATACCTTCGAGATCATTCCCGACGTCCGGCCGCCGGACGCGGACGCTGTTCCGATGGTGGGCCGCCGGACGGTGGTGGCGACCGCCGGTACTCCGCAGCGGAACACGTTCGTCCTCTGGCTGACGGATCCGGCGGAGGGCGACCGCCCCGGCTTCGCGCTCACCGTCCGCAATACGGAGGATGTCGGCGTCGCCGTGGAACCCTCCGCCGTGCGGGTCGTCGACGGTCGTCTCAACGTGCTTCCGGTGCGCGACCGGCCGGTCTCGGAGTTGCCGGCCGTCCGCCGGGAAGTGCTGAGCGATCTGCAGCGGGAATCGGAATCGGCGTATCGCAACTTCGCGGGCGCGCTGGAGCGCGTCGGGGCGGTGCGGGCCCGCCTCTCGCCGGCGGAGTTCCGGCGCCGCGCGATTCGCATCGCCCAACTGGCACTGGAGGAAACGGAACTCGCCGTCCGCTTCCAGCGCACGTTCGCCGGGGCCGAGTTCGAGCCCGTGCGCGACTTTTCCGACCGGCCCGGCCTCGACGGCCTCCTCGTGCTCCGGGTCGCCGGGGGGACGGTCACCGACCGGCTCGGGCTCGGGCCGGGAGATCTCCTCGTGAGAGCGGGCGGCCGGCCGATACGCGATGTCGAGGATCTCGTCGCCGCGCTGGAATCGGAAGGGAACGAGGGTCTCGGGGTGGTATGGGTTCGGGGGAGCGAAGAGATAAGCGGAGTCTGGCCCCGGCGCTGACTCCGGCTCGCGAATCTCCGCGGCGCCACATTAGGTTTCCGCATGGCTCGAAACCGTCCGGGACAGCGGAGCCGCATCGTGGGTAGAGGGCGAGTACGCGTCCGAATGGATACGTACGCCGTCATCGCGGCCTTCCTCCTCGGGATCGGCCCGGGCGCGGTCGTTCAGCCCTGTCCGAAGCATCAAGCGGCGCACGGTGACGAGTCGGGGACGACCCAGGCCGCCGCGCACCACGGGATGCATGCGGACCACGGGACGCATGCGGAGGCCGGCCGGGCGGACCGCCACGCGGAGTCCGCTCACGCCGAAGGCTCGGGCGCCGCGCCGGCGCATCCCCATTCGGACGGACCCTGCGACTGCCTCGGCATCTGCCTCACCTGCTCCGGTCCGGCACACGTGGCGTCCGCCGTACGGGCCGCTCAGCCCACGTCGGAAAGCCGATCACCGCGCAGAGAGCGACCCGACTCCAGGCCGGCCCCCGACCCGACCGCCTATCTCAGACCGTTCGCTCAACCACCCCCCGCCTGACTCCTCGACGCTAGCTGCTACAAGTCGTCCAGGGCGTGAACCGCGTCGGCCGCGAAGGCCGCCGCGCGCGCTCGTGCCCGTTGCCGAATCGATCGCGGCGCCCGTTGGCCGCGTGCATCGATCGGCGGCGCATTCCCTGTCGAACGAGGAGTCGAACCTTGAAGAAAAGCACGATACTCGGCGCATTCGCGCTGCTGGCCCTTGCCGCACCCGTCGCCGCGCAGTGGAACGCCTCGCGCGCGGACAGCCACGCCCCCATCGGAGTCATGGGCGACCACCGCCACGAGGCGGGCGAGGTGATGCTCTCCTACCGCTACATGACGATGACCATGGAGGGGAGCCGTATCGGCACGGATCCCATCGCCGATGCGGACATCGTTTCCCCGGGCGGGGGGTTCATGATCACGCCGACCCGCATGCCCATGACGATGCACATGTTCGGGGCCATGTTCGCGCCGTCCGATCGCATCACGTTCATGGCCATGCTCCCCTTCGTGTCGAGTTCGATGGACCATATCACGCGCCATGGCGGATCGTTCACGACCGAATCCAGCGGCATGGGCGACGTCAAGGTGGGCGCGATGATCGGCCTGGCCGACTGGGCGAACCAGTCGCTCCACCTGAACGCCGTGGTCGGCCTGCCGACCGGGTCGATCGAGGAGAGGGGCGTCCTGCCCATCAGTCAGGGGATGGAAGTGCAGCTCCCCTACCCGATGCAGATCGGGTCCGGTACGCTCGACCTGCGCCCCGGCCTCACGTGGCTGGGCCAGGCCGGCGACTGGTCCTGGGGCGCCCAGGGGAACGCCGTGATGCGCACCGGCAGGAACGACCGCGACTGGGCGCTCGGCGACAAGGTGCAGGGGACCGCCTGGTGGGCGCGGGCGCTGGGGCGCAACGTTGCGGTCGGCCTGCGGCTCGTTGCGACCCGGACCGGGAACATCGACGGAATGGACGCCGCGCCCAGCGTGAACCCGCAGATGGTCCCCACGGCCCGCACCGACCTCCGCGCGGGCACCGTGGTCGAGGGGGGCGTGAGCTTCAACCTGTATATTCCCCAGGCGAAGGCCTTTCGGGTCGCGGGCGAAGTGCTCCTGCCCCTCGTTCGCGACCTCGAGGGTCCACAGCTCGAAACCGACCTGACCTTCGTGCTGGGTCTTCAGGTCGTACCCATAAGTCACTGACCGGCAACGCGGTATCGTACGGGAGCCGCCCCGTTCGGCTCCCGTGCGGCGCTGCCGTGAGATTTCACGTGAGGTCTCGAACGCGCCCGGTTCGTATACAGTACATGCGTCTGTATACGAACCGCATGGTTTGTCATCGGTGAAGGGCGGGCGTACTCTCCCCTCCCGCCGCCCACCGGTCCCCCGGCGGGCGAAGGACCCTGAAACCGTTCGAGAAACCCCATGTCCGACGCATCTCCCGCATATGACAACCTGCGCCCGCCATCCGGCGGGGAAGCGATCCGCATGGCCGGCGACCGCCTCGGCGTGCCCGACCGTCCGATCATCCCTTTCATCGAAGGCGATGGGATCGGCCCCGACATCTGGCGGGCCGCGAGCGCGGTCTTCGAAGCGGCCGTCGAGAAGGCCTACGGCGATGAGCGGCGGATCGAGTGGTTCGAGGTGCTCGCGGGCCAGAAGGCGTTCGATCGTACCGGGGACTGGCTCCCCGCTGACACCCTCCGCGCCATCCGGCATCACCGCGTCGCGATCAAGGGCCCCCTCACGACGCCTGTGGGCGGAGGGATCCGGTCGCTCAACGTGGCGCTGCGCCAGCAACTCGACCTGTTCGCGTGCGTTCGGCCGGTACGCTGGTTCGAGGGCGTCCCGTCGCCGGTTCGCCAGCCGGACCTCGTGGACATGACGATCTTCCGCGAGAACACCGAGGACATCTACGCCGGCATCGAGTGGGAGGCCGGGAGCGAGGAGGCCCGCCGCCTGCGCGCCTTCCTGCACGACGAGATGGGCGTGTCGACGATCCGTTTCCCGGAGACCAGTTCCTTCGGGGTGAAGCCGATCTCGCGGGAAGGGACGCAGCGGCTCGTGCGCGCCGCGATCCGATACGCGCGCGACCGGGGTTGTGGGAGCGTTACCCTCGTCCACAAGGGGAACATCATGAAGTTCACCGAGGGCGGCTTCCGCGACTGGGGCTACGAACTCGCGAAGGACGAGTTCGGGGCGCGCGAGTTCGGCGGCGGCCCCTGGTGCGAGACCTCGGACGGGATCGTCCTCAAGGACGTGATCGCCGACGCGTTCCTGCAGCAGATCCTCACGCGCCCCTCGGAGTACGACGTGATCGCGACGATGAACCTGAACGGAGACTACATCTCGGACGCGCTCGCCGCGCAGGTGGGGGGGATCGGCATCGCCCCCGGCGCGAACATCAACTACGAGACGGGCCACGCGATCTTCGAGGCGACGCACGGCACCGCGCCGAAGTACGCGGGGCAGGACAAGGTGAACCCGGGATCCGTCATCCTGTCCGGGGAGATGATGCTGCGGCACCTGGGGTGGAACGAAGCCGCCGACCTTATCGTATCCTCCCTGAGCGCGACCATAAGCGAGAAGCGTGTGACGTACGACTTCGAGCGCCTGATGGAAGGCGCGACGCTCCTCAAGTGCAGCGAGTTCGGTCAGGCCATGATCGACAACATGTGACAGACCCGGCACCCGTCGTTCGCCGGGAGATCGGGGATCGGGAGGTCCGGTCCCGGCAGTCGTTGTATCCGATGGAGAAAGAGATGAGAAAGACAGGCATCTTCGCGGCAGTGGCGGGATTCGCGTCCGCGCTGGCCGTACCGGTTACGGTCGAGGCCCAGCTTCCCGCCGGCGTCACCGAGGTCGCCAGCGTCGAGGGGATTACGGAGTATCGGCTCGAGAACGGGCTGCGTTTCCTGCTCTTCCCCGACCAGAGCAACCAGCGCATCACGGTGAACATCACCTACCTCGTCGGCTCGAGACACGAAGGGTACGGCGAAACGGGCATGGCCCACCTCCTCGAGCACCTGGTGTTCAAGGGGACTCCGAACCACCCGGACATCCCGAAGGAACTGGACGAGCGGGGCGCCTTCCCGAACGGCACGACGTGGTTCGACCGCACGAACTACTTCGAGACGTTTCCGGCCAGCGACGACAACCTCGAGTGGGCGCTCGGCCTCGAAGCCGACCGCATGGTGAACTCGTTCATCGCCCAGGAGGATCTCGATTCCGAGATGACCGTCGTCCGGAACGAGTGGGAGGCGGGTGAGAACAGCCCGCAGGGCGTGCTCCAGAAGCGAGTCCTGTCCGCCGCCTACGACTGGCACAACTACGGCAACTCCACGATCGGCGCGCGCGCGGACATCGAAAACGTGCCCATCGACCGGCTGCAGGCGTTCTACCGGAAGTACTACCAGCCGGACAACGCGATCCTGGTCGTCGCCGGGCGCTTCGATCCGGACCGGGCGCTCGAACTCGTGGCCGAGAAGTTCGGTCCCCTCCCGCGGCCGGATCGCACGGGGGCGAACCAGCTGTTCGAGACGTACACGGCCGAGCCCGCGCAGGACGGCGAGCGCACCGTCACCCTGCGGCGCGTCGGCGATGTCCAGTTCGCGATGGCGGCCTATCACATGCCGCCGGGCTCGCACGAGCACTTCGCCGCCGTCGACGTGATGACGCACATCCTCTCCGCGCGTCCCGCCGGACGGCTCTACCAGGCGCTCGTCGAGCCGGGCCTGGCCGCGAACGCGTTCGCCGGCAACTTCCAGTTGCGCGAGCCGGGCATCCTGTTCGCCGGCACGGAGGTGCGCGAGGGCGACTCGCTCGACGAAGCCGCCGACGTCATGCTCGCCACGATCCAGGCGCTCACCGAAGATCCTCCCACGGAGGAGGAGGTCGACAGGGCGAAGACGGACTTTCTCTCGCGCATCGAACTCTCGTTCAACAATCCCCAGGGGATCGCCCTTCAGCTCAGCGAGTGGGCATCGATGGGCGACTGGCGCCTCTTCTTCCTGCACCGGGACCGCCTGGAGCGGGTGACGCCCGACGCGGTCCACCAGGTCGCGCAGGCCTACCTCAAGCCGTCGAATCGGACCATCGGGTACTTCTACCCGGCGGATGAGACGCCGGCCCGCGCCGAAATCCCCGCGCCCCCCGACGTCGCTGCGCTGGTGGCTTCGTACACGGGGCGGGAGGCGGTGGCCGAGGGCGAGGCTTTCGAGCCCACGATCGAGAACATCGAGGCCCGGGCGGAGCGGTTCGAACTGCCCAATGGGCTCAGGGTCGCCTTTCTCCCGAAGGAGAACCGCGGTGACGCCGTCAGCGTGCGCTTCACGCTGCGATACGGCACGGAGAGCGCCCTCATGGGGAAGGCGACCGCCGGCTCCCTCGCGGGTTCGATGTTGATGCGCGGGACGGCGAACCGCTCGCGCCAGGAGATCTCCGACGAACTGGACCGGCTCAAGGCCCAGGGCGGGGTCAGCGGGAGTGCTCTCTCCGGCGGCGGGTCGTTCACGACGGTCAGGGAGAACCTGCCGGCGGTGCTGCGCCTGGGTGCGGAGATCCTCCAGGAGCCGGCCTTCGACGCGGCCGAGTTCGAGTTGCTCCGCGAAGAGCGGCTCGCCGGCATCGAATCGCAGATGTCGGAACCGCAGGCCCTGGTCGTGCAGGCCTTCCAGCGTCACTTCGGCGACTATACGGCGGACCATCCCCGCTACTCACCGACCTTCGAGGAGCAGATCGAGCGCCTCGAAGCCGCGACGGTGGACGAGGCGCGCGCCTTCTGGGAGGGCTTCTACGGAGCCCACGGCGGCACCATGTCCGTGGTCGGCGACTTCGATCCTGCGGAAATTCGCCCGCTGATCGAGGAACTGTTCGGCGACTGGACGGCGAGCGAACCGTACGTGCGTGTGCCGGCGCAGTACCGTGAGGTGCCCGCGGTCGCCCTCGACATCGAGACGCCGGACAAGGCGAACGCCATGATGTTCGCCGGACTCGCGATTCAGATGCGCGACGATCACCCCGACTATCCGGCGCTGCTCCTCGGTAACCACATCCTGGGCGGCGGCATGAATTCGCGGCTGTTCAGCAGGATCCGGGGGGAGGAAGGCCTGTCGTACGGCGTGGGGTCGAACTATGGCGCGCCGCCGATCGACGACAACGCGCAGTTCGCGGCCTTCGCTATCTTCGCCCCCGAGAACGCGGACAAGGTGGTCGCCTCGTTCGAGGAGGTTCTGGAGACCACCCTCGCGGACGGTTTCTCGGAGGAGGAGTTCGAGGCCGCCAAGCGGGGCTACCTGGACCAGCAGCAGAACGGCCGCGCGAACGACGCGGTCATCGCGATCATGCTGGCGAACGCAATGTTCCTCGACCGGCCGCTCTCCTTCGACGCGGAGCAGGAGGCCGTGATCGAGGGGCTGACCGCGGGCGACGTCGTGGCCGCGATGCGGCGCCACATCGACCCGACGAGGCTGACGATCATCCGGGGCGGCGACTTCGCCAACAAGCTCGTCCCCTAGCCATCAGGCTGCCGGCCTCCCGGGCCGGGCAGGGGGGAGCGGCGGGCGGCCGGATCAGCGGCCGCCCGTCTGCTCCCGTTCGACGTTCAACTGCGTCATGTCGACGCTCCAGCGCGTATCGCCCAGGAGGTGCTTCACGAAGTACTCCGCGCGCAGCCAGAACCAGTAGTCGCTCATGTCCCCGTAGCCGTGCCGCTGGCCGGGGAAGACGAAGTAGTCGAAGCGCTTGTTGGCCCGGATCAGCGCCTCCGCCATGCGGTGCGTGCCGGCGTGGTGGACGTTGTTGTCGATGTCCCCCGTCGTGAGCAGCAGGTGCCCCTTCAGGTTCGCGGCGAGGTCCGAGTTGCGCTCGATCTCGTACTCGAACGTCACGTTCCCGCTGTCGTCCACGACCTCACGCACGCCGTGGTGCTTCTCGGACCAGTTCTGGTTGTAGACGTCGTTGTTGTGGTTCCCGGAGGATGAGACCGCGACCTTGAAGAAATCCGGGTAGACGAGCATCGCCGCCGTCGACATGAACCCGCCCCCGGAGTGCCCGTAGATGCCCACGCGGTCGATGTCGATGAAGTCGTGCCGGTCCGCGAGTTGCTCGATCGCGGTCTTCTTGTCCGCCAGCCCGTAGTCGCGGAGGTTCCCGTACCCGTAGTTGTGATACCACTTCGAGCGCGCCGGGTGGCCGCCGCGGTTCCCCACCGTGATCACGATCATCCCGAACTGGGCCAACGCCGTCTCGTAGCGCGCCGTCGAGAACGCCTTCGCCACGGCCTCCGTCTGCGGCCCGGGGTACACGTAGGCGACGATCGGGTACGTCTTCTCCGGATCGAAGTCGAACGGCTTGTAGATCACGCCGTACAGGTCGGTCACCCCGTCGTCCGCCTTCACCGTGTAGGGCTCGGGGAATCCGTACCCCGCCTCCTCCAGCTTCGAGAAGTCGGCGGTCTCGAGGTCCATGATCCGGCGGCCGTTGGCGGCGTGGAGCGCGGAAGCCGGCGTGGTGTTGACGCGCGAATAGTTGCTGACGAAGAAGCGGTTCGACTCCCCCATCTCGGCCCGGTGGTCGAAATCCCCGGGGTTGAGGAGCGTGAGCCCGGAGCCGTCGAGGTTCACCCGGTACAGGTGCTGGTAGTAGGGATCCTCGCCCTCCTCGCGCGCATTGGCCTGGAAGTAGACCACACCGGCCGCCTCATCGATCCCGACCACCTGGCGCACCGACCACGGACCCTCGGTGAGGCGGTTGCGCAGCGTTCCGTCCGGCCCGAACCGGTAGAGGTGGGCCCAGCCGTCCCGCTCCGACCACCACAGCATGTCGCCCGACTCGAGAAGTTCGAGCCGCTGGAACTCCACGTAGGTGTTGAGCCGCTCCTCGAACAGCACGCGCGCGGCGCCGGTCGCCGCGTCCGCCACCAGCACGTCGACGCGGTGCTGATTGCGGCTCTGCCTCACGAAATGGAGCTCGTCCGATGTCGGAGAGAGCCAGAGCGAGCGGAACGGTTCCTCGCTGTCCGGATAGCGGAACTGGCGCGCGGACGTCGTGAAGAGGCGGTGGTCCTTCCATGCCTCCGGCATCGCGACCTCGACCATGCTCCGGTCTTGGAGGTCGTAGATGAGAAGCTCGGGCTGGCTCACCGTCTCCTCGCCCGGCATGTCGTACTTGTAGGACTCGAGCTCGGGCCGCTTGTTGCCGACCATGTGGATGACCCAGAGGTTCCCCACCTCGCGCCGGTCGCGGCGGATCAGCGAGAAGCGGCGGGAGTCATGGGACCACGAGACCGACACCCGCTTCCGCTCGTCCGCGCTCTCCTCACGCTCGATGTCCGTGTCCCCCCGCTCGAACACCGCGTAGCTGTAGTGCTCCACTCCGTCCGTCGTGAGCTGCGTCTCCTCGACCTCGATCCCCTCCTCCGCTTCGTCCGCCTCGTCACCGCTCTTCCCGCGCCGCGCCTCGAGGAATCGCTGGTAGTCGTCCCCGCTCATCATGTGGAGGTTGTAGTGACGCGCGAAGATCACCGTCTGTCCGTCCGGCGACACGCTGGCCCAGGACGGGTGGTTGTCGGGCGCTTCCCAGTCCTCGAGTTCGCGCAGCACCCGCGTGTTCACGTCGTACTCGAAGTGGAACACCTTCTTCCTGGCTCGCCGGCGCTGCCGTTCTCCTTCTTCCTCCTCCTCGTCCAGTTCCTCCATCCCGGACTCGGTC
This sequence comes from Candidatus Palauibacter scopulicola, assembly GCF_947581915.1. NCBI lineage: Bacteria > Pseudomonadati > Gemmatimonadota > Gemmatimonadia > Candidatus Palauibacterales > Candidatus Palauibacteraceae > Candidatus Palauibacter > Candidatus Palauibacter scopulicola. The sequence goes on along the minus strand of NZ_CANPWG010000038.1, from coordinate 33,931 downwards.
TCGTCCTCCTCCTCGTCCTGCGAGGACTCGACCTCGAACTGGAGCGTGTTCGCGTCGATGAACTTGATCGCGCGGATCGGGAGGTGCTGGCCGTCCCACGGATCGCGCGTGATGCGGGTCAGCTCGGCCGCGATCCGGTGGTTGTCGAAGATCTGCCGCTTCGTCCCCGCCACCGGGTCCACGATGTAGTAGAAGGAGCCGTCCGAGGTCTCCCATTCGTACCAGAACGACTCGGAGCCCTCGATCCACTGCGGATCGACCGAGGTCGAGTAGACGAGGTCCTGGATCTTGTACGGCGCGAAGCGCGCCGCGAGGCGGTAGTTCGCCGGGCCGTCGCCCGTTTCCTGGGCGGCGAGCGGCGCGGCGAGCAGCACTGCGGCCGCCAGCGGGAGGAAAAGGCGTGAACCGGCACGGGTTGCGGAGTTCATGGCAAGACTCGTGGCTGTCGTGATCGGAACGAGATGAGAGACGGAGAACGTGAAGGAGGTCGGGGCGGCCTGTCCAGATGGCCGCCCCGCGGGGCGCGGAGGCGCACCCGATCGGCGGGAGCCGGTCCGGGCGACCGAACCCCCGCCGAAAGGGGTCAAGCCTGGTCGGTCAGCGAACTGGCGTCGTTGCTAATCGCCGCGTCCGAGCATCATGCCGACGACTGCGCCGGCGGCGCCCCACAGTACGGCCGTGACGACGACGTCGACGACGACCGAGGTGAGGGTCGAGGTGTTCATCGCGCCCAGCGCCACGAACCCGAAGGCCGCGGCAATGAGGGCGCCGAGCTTGGCGCCCGCCTGGGCGCCGCCCGCGACATCCGTCGCGCCCTTCCAGCCCAGGGCGGTCGCGAGCACTCCGCCGGCCGCGAGCTGGCCGACGACGATCCAGAGGAAATCGGGAGACTCCTTAATGACACCGGTGGCTGAGCCCATGTTGGCTTCGAAGAAGCCACCCAGGAGCAGTTCGTACAGGACGTAGCCGCCCACAAAAAGGACGACGGCGCCGGCGATCGAGGCGATGAGGCACTTCGTGTTCATGGCATTCCCTCCGCCTGAAGGTGGTGAAGCCCCCCCGCACACGTCCCTTCCTCCCGCGGGCAGACGCGCGCGGCGCGCGCAAGAGGCTCACCGGGCGGCGGCCACCCTGCCTTGAAGCATAGGAATTGATGCCCGGCCGGCAAGACCGGACCCGACCGGGAAGACCGGCCGCCCCGCTCTCCCGGTTGGGTGGTGTGTGCTAGAAGCGGTCCAGCCGGGGGTTGACGACGTTGGAGTAGATCGACCCGAACGTGTAGGAGAACCCCACCGACACGCCGTACTCGAAGCCGCTCTGCAGGACGCGCTGGCGGAGGAGGACCTCCTCGGTGGTGGCGTCGCCGGATGGCACGTTGAGCTGGTCGCGGATGCGGGAATAGTTCGCGTTCAGCCGTAGCGACAGGCCGCGGAAGATCCGGAAATCGGCCCCCGCGAAGGCCGTGAACCGGTTCTTCGACGGATCGTGGAGGAACTGGGAGAAGGTCAGAAACCCGTACGATTCGCCCCACGGCTGGCGGACGCTGAGCCGGACGCTGAAGCGGTGGTGGGGAAGCGTCTCCTCTTCCTTGAGGAAAACCGTCTGTTCGATGTAGTTGTGATACCGGACGCCGATCGTGTAGAGAAAATTGAACTGCCTCCGGGTCGACTCGGAGTAGGGAAAGATGTTGTACTCCAGGGCCGGCCCCACCCGGAGTTGTACGTCTTCGTTCGCGAAGCTGGAGTGCCCCACCTCGTACGCGGCCCCCGCCGACCAGTGATCCGACAGGCTCCATACGCTGAGTCCCTCGGCTTCCCAGCTCTCCCGGACACTCGTGACGGACGTCGTGTCGGAGGTCTCGAACAAGCGCCGGTTGTAGCTCGCGTCGACGGAGAACTCGAGCTTCAGGGCGTCCGTGACCCGGTCGGCCGAGAAGCCGGTCTCGAGTTCGTACTCTTCGGTGCGCTCATCCACCTCGAGATCGGCGTTCGCCCGCAGCCGGAAGGTCCAGAAATTCCACGGGTCATCCTCGGGTCTGGCCGCGATCTCGCCGTCCTCGGCTCCGTCGTAGCGGATATCGATGCTGGAGGCCTGGTCGGTGCGGGCGATGTAGCGCAGCAGTCCCAGTTCAAGCGTCCCGGCGACGTCCGTCAGCCGCTGCTCCAACGCGAGGTTGGGCGGCGTCACGACTTCGAGCCGATCCGTGACGTCGGCGAACTCCTCCCGCCCGATGAAGTCGAGCGTGAAGCGCTGGCCCCCGCTGCCCGTACTCTCCGAGGACATGAGGACGTGGACCTGGGCGTCCTCGCGGTCGCGCGTGTAGTTCACGTACGGGATCTCGCGCCGGTAGAAGTCGAAGTCGCACATCCCGCGGCCGCCGTCACAGTCGAAGAAGACGCGAAGCGCGCCGTTGCCGTTGGCGATGGGCGTCACCTCCTGCGCGGGCAGGGGTACGGCCACCAGGCAGGCCGCGGCAGCGAGACAGGCGGAGAGTTTCACGCGAGCAATTCCCTGAGCGGTTAGAAGAACTGGTCGATGAGGATCGGGTTGCCGTCGGGGTCCTCGAGGACGACGTGTGCGGGCCCGGAATCGCCCGCCTCCTCCGTGCCATGCGTGATCTCCACGCCACGTTCGCGCAGCGTCCGTTCGAGCTCCCGGACGTCCGTCCACGACTCCATGGGTTTGCCCTCGAGCGTGAGCCCCGGATTGAAGGTGAGGATGTTCTTCTCGAACATGCCGTGGAAGAGGCCGATCACCGTCTCGCCGTTCTTCATGATCAGGTAGTTTGCCTCGGCGTCACCGCCCGTCTGTACGAAACCGAGCTTCTCGTAGAACGCCTTCGAGGCGGCGAGGTCCTTTATCGTGAGACTGATCGAGAACAGCCCGAGGTCCAAGAGTTCGCTCCGGGTTGAGGGCGCCATGGCGCTCCGCCTTTCCCTCCGCTCACCGCAACTGCGGCGCGGGGCGTCGGAAGGGATCCTCGACCCGTCCGAGACCGCGGCCGCTCGGGAGGTGATTCGCAACTGGCATGGGTACGACGCGACGCCGATGGTAACACTGCCGGGGCTCGCCGCGTTGCTGGGGGTGGAGTCGGTCCGGGTCAAGGATGAATCGCCGCGCTTCGGGCTCGGCTCGTTCAAGGCGCTCGGCGGGGCGTTCGCGGTCCTGCGCGCGCTTCAGGACGAGATCGAGCGCCGGAGCGGAGCCCGGCCTACGGCGGCGGAGTTGCGGGCAGGGCATCCGCTGGCGGCGGAGATCACGGTCACGACCGCCTCCGCGGGGAACCACGGCCGATCCGTCGCATGGGGAAGCGCCGAGTTCGGCTGCCGCTGCGTGATCTTCCTTCCTGACGACGCGATCCCCGCTCGGGCCCACGCGATCGAGGGACACGGAGCGACGGTGGTCCGCGTACCCGGCGAGTACGACGGCGTGGTCGGGCACACCGACCGGGAGGCCGCGCGGAACGGCTGGGTCGTCGTCTCCGACACGGCGTACGAAGGCTACGAGGAGACGCCCCGGCGCATCATGGCGGGCTACACGCTCCTCGCCGCGGAGATGCTGGACGACCTTGCCGCGGCAGGCTCGGCGCCGCTCACGCACCTCTTCGTGCAGGCGGGCGTCGGCGGCCTCGCGACCGGCGTGTGCGGCCACTTCGCGCAGAGGTGCGGCGAGGAGCGGCCGCGCTTCATCGCCGTCGAGCCGTGGCGGGCCGACTGCTTCGGCCGGAGCCTGCGGCTCGGTCGGGCGAGCATCGCGGAACCGCCGTTCCGCACCGCGATGGGCGGTCTCGCCGCCGGCGTCGCGTCGACGATCGCCTGGGACTACCTGGCGCCACTGCTCGACGCGGCGGTCGCGCTCCCCGAGCCCGTATGGGCCACCGGCGCCGAGGCGCTCGCGTCCGGTCGGCTGGGCGCCCGCATCATCGCGGGCCCGTCCGGCGCCGCCGGCGCAGGAGCGCTCCTTGCCCTGGCCCGCCTCCCCGCCCTGCGCCGGCTCCTCGGCCTCGACGCTTCCTCGCGGGTCGGCGCGATCGTCACCGAACAGCGTTTCGACTGACCACCCGGGCCGCTTGCCGCCGCCCGCCTCCGCCGTATAGTCGATCACGCCGATCATCGGATCGCGCGCGCCCGCCGTCACGGCGCCTTGGACGCCCTCAACCCGCCCGGGAGTCACATGTTCGATTTCGCCGCCCACGTCGACCGCGAACTCGCGAGGTTCCACGACGAACTCAAGGCCTTTCTCCGCATCCCCAGCATCAGCACCGATCCCGAGCATGCGGGCGACGTCCGCGCCTGCGCCGACTGGGTCGCCGAGCATCTCCTCGCGGCGGGGATGGACGAGGCCGAGGTCATCGAAACCGGCGGGCACCCCATCGTCGTGGGTGAACGGATCCACGCGGAGGGGGCCCCCACCGTGCTCGTATACGGACACTACGATGTGCAGCCCTCGGAGCCGGACGAGTTGTGGACGAGCCCGCCCTTCGAACCGGCGGTCCGCGACGGCCGCCTGTACGCCCGCGGCTCGATCGACGACAAGGGGCAGGTCCACATGCACATCAAGGCGCTCGAAACGCGCCTCGCGTCCGGGGCGGAGGTCCCCGTCAACCTCAAGCTCGTGATCGAGGGCGAAGAGGAGGTGGGAAGCCGCCACCTCGCCGCGTTCCTCCACGAGCACGCCGAGCGGCTCGCCTGCGACGCAATCCTCGTCAGCGACACCGGGATGTTCTCCCCCGAGTTGCCGTGCATCACGACCGGGCTGCGGGGCATCGTCTACACCGAGATCAACGTCCACGGCCCCCGGTCCGACCTCCACTCCGGCACCTACGGCGGCGCGGTCGTGAACCCCGCCAACGCCCTCGCCGCCATCCTCGCCGGCCTCCGCGACGAGTACGGCCGGGCCACCGTGCCCGGGTATTACGATGCGGTCCGACCCATCAGCCCCCGCGAACGCGCCGATCTCGAACGCCTCCCCATGGATGAAGAGACGCTCCGGGCGGGCGTCGGAGCGCCGGCCCTGGGCGGGGAAGCCGGGTTCTCGGCGCTGGAGCGGCTGTGGTATCGCCCCACGCTCGACGTGAACGGGCTCCTGAGCGGCTTCACCGGCGAAGGCTCGAAGACCGTTCTCCCCTCGCACGCGATGGCGAAGGTGTCGATGCGGCTGGTTCCGGATCAGGATCCGGCGCAGGTGGTCGACGCGTTCGAGGCCCGCGTCCGCGAACTCGCGCCGGAGGGTGTGACGATCGAGATCAAGCGCTCGCATGGCGGCGCCCCGTGGGTGGCCGACACCGGACATCCCGTCTTCGACGCCGCCTCCGCCGCGCTGGAGTCGGGGTTCGGCGCCCCGCCCGCGTACATCCGCGAGGGCGGTTCGATCCCCATCGTGCAGGAATTCGAGGAGACGTTCGGCGCACCCGCGCTCCTCATCGGCTTCGGGCTTCCCGGCAGCAACATGCACGCGCCGGACGAGTGGATCGATCTCGGCGTCTACCGAAAGGGGATCGCGGCCCTCGCCGACCTCTACGGCCGCCTCGCCGACCCGTTGGCCTAGGCGACGGGTACGATGTCGAGTTCCGTCGTGATCTCGATGCAGCCGGAGAGCGTTCGGTAGACCGGACACTTCGGCGGGTGGGCCTCGAAGGCGCGCCGGATGGCGTCGGCATGCGCCTCGTCCGCCTGAAGACGATATCGAGCCCGGATCCGCCGGATCACGAGCACGCCGTCGTCCGTCTCGACCTCGCCCTCCACGTTCGCCACCAACCGTCCCTCATCGGCCTTTACGCCACGCGCTTCCAGCGCGCCCCCGAAGGTTCCGGCCAGTCAGCCGCCGGTTGCGGCGATGACATAGTCGAGGGTCGTGGCGACATCGCGTTGGTCGCGGACCCCGTAGTACTCGGCGATCGCCGAATGGACGCCGAAGTCGACCGGTGCATCCGTGGCCGGGATCTCCGCCGTCCGGTACGGTCCCTTCTGCCGCACGATCTTCACGTGCGAGCGGTAGACGACTTCACTCATTCGCTGGTTCTCTCCGTGATGATGTCGAGGAAGTTCATGACGACGCGGTGCGTCAGCCCCCAAATGGCGTCGCCCTCGTACAAAATGGAAGGCCACGCGTGTTCCCGGCCACCATCCGGGTAGCGGATCTCGGAGCGCAGAGACGGGTCGCGCAGCGCGCCGAGCGGGGCCCACACGTGATACTGCACCTCGGCATTGGTGGAGATGCGGACGTCCTCCCCGTGCCAGGCGACGAAGGGGGAGATGAGGATCGACGGGATCCGGCGCGTCACCGGGTGCAGGTCGTCGAGCCGCCCGAGGAACCCGCCGCGCGGCAGATCGAGCCCGACCTCCTCGCGCAACTCGCGGCGCGCCGTCTCCAGGAGATCCGGGTCCGCCGCATCCCGGTGTCCGCCGGGAAGCGCCATGTGGCCGGACCATGGATCGCCGGGCACCTCCGCCCGCCGGACGAAGAGCACCTCCAGATCGTGGCCCCGCGGACGAACCACGAGGGTCACGGCCGCGTGACGCTCCGCCGCCCCGGCGTCGACGGCGGTGTGGCCCGCCGCCGCCAGCCGACGCGCGACCCGCCCCGGGCTCCAGCCTTCGCTCACCGACCCTTCTCCGCTTCGTCGAGGAGCCGCAGGTAGCTCTCCAGCCGCCGGCGCCGGATCGTCCCATCCTCCACGGCCGCGCGCACCGCGCAATCCGGCTCCACCCGGTGTCGGCAGTCCGCGAACCGGCAGCCCTCCCCCGCTTGCGCGATCTCGACGAAGCCCCCCGGAAGCTCCGCCGGATCCAGCCCCCACAGCGCCAGGTACTGAAGGCCGGGCGTGTCCGCCACGTAGCCGCCGCCAGGATATCGATAGAGCGCCGAAGCCACCGTCGTGTGCCGTCCTCGTCCCCGCCGCTCGCTGATCTCGCCGACGCGGAGGTCGAGTTCGGGGACGAGCGCGTTCAACAGGCTCGACTTCCCCACGCCCGACTGCCCGCTGAGCACGGTGATCCGGCTCGCGAGGCGTCCGGCAAGCGCCGTCAGTCCGGCCCTCGATTCGGCGCTCGTCCGCAGCGTCGCCACGCCGAGCGCCGCGTACTGCCCGAGGCCGTCTCCGGACGCGGGCTCCGCGAGGTCCGTCTTGTTCACGATGAGGAAGGCGTCGATGCCGCTCAGCGCCGCAAGCGCGAGCAGTCGGTCCACCATGAGGAAATCGGGATCGGGCGCCGTCACCGAAACGACGACGGCGACCTGATCCACGTTCGCGACGATCACCTGCTCGCGCCGTTTGGAGACGCCGTGCCGGGAGAGCGCGCCGCTTCGCGCGCGGAGCCGAACGATCCGCATCTCGTCGCCGACGCGTTCCAGTTCGACGAGGTCACCGACCGAAACGATGCGCGAATCCGTCCGTTTCAGGCGCCCGCGAAGCGATGCCTGGACCACCGTTGTGGAATCGTCCACGTGATAGACCCCGCCCGCGATCCGCAGCACGCGGCCGACGGCAGCGGAGGGGCCACCGGGTGTCACGCCGGGCCGCGGTCCTCGTCCGTCCCGTCCCCCAGCTCCTCGAGACAGTTCCACGCCAGCAGCGCGCACTTGATGCGAACCGGAAACTTCGAAACCCCCGCCAGCGTGCGCAGATCGCCGAGGTCGTCGTCCGACAGCAGCGCCTCGTTTCCGTGCAGGAGATGAGTGAACTTCCCGGCGAGTTCCAGCGCCTGGTCGAGCGACTTCCCCTTCACGCGTCCCGTGAGCATCGACGCCGACGCGAGGCTGATCGAGCACCCGCGGCCCAGGAAGCGCGCCTCCGCGATGCTCCCTCCCTCCACGCGCAACATGAGTTCGATCACGTCGCCGCAGAGCGGGTTGTTCATCGTGATCGCGTGCGTGGCCCCCTCCAGATGTCCCTTGTTCCGGGGTTTCCGGTAGTGGTCGAGGATGACTTCCTGGTACAGCTGATTGAGCGACGAGGGGATTTCCCGGTCGATGGTCCCGGACGCTCCCGAACGGGGTTCGATCATCGGTTCACGCCAGTCCGCCGAAGACTTCGGCTGCCAGGGCGAGGCCGTCGCACAGCGCGTCGATTTCCCGCGGCGAGTTGTAGAAGTAGAAACTGGCCCGGGCCGTGGCGCTGAGCCCGTAGTGGTCCATCAGCGGCTGGTTGCAGTGGTGCCCCGCCCGGATCGCGATGCCGCGCTGGTCGAGGATCGTCGAGAGGTCGTGCGGATGGATGTCGCCGTACGTGAAGGAGAAGACCGCCGTCCGCTCCTCGCGGGGGCCGTACAGGCGAAGCCCTTCGATCTCGTCGAGCCGCTCGAGCGCGGCTCGCTTCAGGGTGTCCTCGTGCGACGCGATCGCCTCCGACCCGAGGTCCGCGAGGAAGCGGGCGGCTTCGCCGAAGCCCACGACGCCCGAGATGTTGGGCGTTCCGGCCTCGAACTTGTGCGGCACCTTCGCCCAGGAAGATCCCTCGAGCCGTACATCCGAGATCATCTCGCCCCCGCCCTGGTACGGAGGCATCTCCTCCAGCAGCTCGCGCCTGGCCCACAGCGCCCCGACGCCGGTGGGGCCGCACATCTTGTGGCTGCTGAACGCGTAGAAGTCGCACCCGGTCTTCGCGACGTCGGTCAGCATGTGGGGCGCGGCCTGCGCGCCGTCGATGAGCGTCAACGCCCCGGCCGCGTGGGCCCGGTCCACGATCTCCCGGACCGGATTGACGGTCCCCAGGCTGTTGGAGACGTGCGTACAGGCGACGAGCCGGGTCCGCTCCCCGAGGAGCCGGTCGAAGTCGTCCAGATCGAGCCTGCCCCCGGCCGTGACGTCGACGAAGCGGAGAACGCACCCCGTACGGCCCGCGAGAAGTTGCCACGGCACGAGGTTCGAGTGGTGCTCCATCTTCGTGAGCACGATCTCGTCGCCCGCGCCGATGAACGCGTCCCCCCAACTCGACGCGACGAGGTTCACCGCCTCCGTCGTGCCGCGCGTGAAGACGATCTCCGCCGGGTCCGTCGTGCCCGCGTGCGCCGCCACCGAACGGCGCGCGCCCTCGTAGGCCTCCGTCGCCTCCGCGCTGAGCTGGTGCACCCCGCGGTGCACGTTCGCGTGCTGCTGGCGCAGATAGCGTTCGACCCGGTCCAGCACGCGGAGCGGCTGCTGCGAGCTCGCCGCGTTGTCCAGATAGGCCAAAGGGTGGCCGTTGACTTCCCGCGAGAGAATGGGGAACTGGGCCCGGATCTCCGCGAGATCCCAGGCGCCATTCTCCGAAGCCCCACCGGCATCGCGGCGATCGGCCGCCCCCGGGGGGCCGTCGGACGCAAGCACGCCCGTCGCGCGCTTCGTATCCGTCATTCCTGCCGTCTCCGCCATCGGGCTCCGGTCCTCGGCTGGGCCGTTCAGGCGAGGTCGACCTGAATGTCGTCCCCGTCGATCCGCACGTCGAAGCGCCGGACCGGCATGACCGCCGGGAGCGCCCTCGGCTCGCCAGTCGCGAGATCGAAGCGCGCCCCGTGGAGGAGGCAGGTGATCTCGCCCGCCTCGACCTCGCCGTCCGAGAGCGGGAACTCCTCGTGGGAGCAGCAGTCCTCGAGCGCGTACACCTCGCCCCCGCTCCGGATAAGGGCGATCGCCAGGTCCTCGGCCATCACCCCGCACGTCCCGTTCTCCGGTACATCGTCGACCCTGGCCACCGTGACGAATCGGCTCATAGCCCGATCTTCTCCTCGATCGCTTCGCGTACGCGCGCCCGCACCCCCTCCATCGGAAGGCGGCCCAGAACCTCGTCGAAGAACCCGAACACGAGCAGGCGCTCGGCCTGGCGCCGCGTGAGGCCGCGGCTCATCAGGTAGAAGAGTTGCCCGTCCTCCACCTGCCCGATCGTCGCCCCGTGCGAGCAGCGCACATCGTCGGCCTCGATCTCCAGGTTGGGAAGCGCGGAGGCATGAGAGCCCTCGCTCAGGAGCAGGTTGCGGTTCGTCTGGTAGGCGTCCGTGAGCTGGGCGCCCTTGTCGACCCGGATCAGCCCGCGGAACACGCTCGACCCCGAGTCCGTGAGCGCCCCCTTGAACAGCAGATCGCTGTGCGCGTGCGGCGCCGCGTGGTGCTGCAGCGTGTGGTGGTCGAAGTGCTGGTCGGAGTCGCCGAACCAGAGCGCGAGCATCTCGCTGTCGCTCCCGGGCCCGTCGAGACGGCTCGTGACGTCCGCCCGCGAGAGGTCGCCGCCCAGCGTGACGTTGAACGTCACGATCCGCGAGTCGCGGCCCGCGGCGACGTGCTGCGTCGAGAACCGCTTCACGCCCCGGCCGAAGCGCTGGAGCGCGACGTACTCGATCCCCGCGCCCCCCTCCCCCGTGATCGTCGCCCCGTGCAGCGAGACGGTCTCCGCATCGAGATCGTCGGAGAGGAACTCGTCGATCACCGCGGCCCGCGCGCCCGACTCCGCGTACACGAACGAATGTGCCGAGGAGAGCGTGCCCGCCCGCTCGACGATGTGGAACGCGTGGATCGGCGCCGGCATCTCAACCCCGCGCGGCACATGCAGGAAGTAGCCGCCGCCCAGGAGGGCGAGGTGCAGCGCCCAGAGCTTCTCCTCCGCGGGCCCCGGCTGCGCTTCGAACAGCGCGCGCCTCAGCACCTCCGGATGCCGGTCCGCCGCGTCCCGGATCGAGCACAGGACCACGCCGCTCCGCGCCACCTCGGGTTCGAGTTCGAGATGCGCGACCCGCCCCTCGCGGAGCACGACGACGCCCGCCCGCTCTCCGGAGCGCCCGAGCACCTCGCGCACATCCGCCGACAGCGCTTCCGACGTGGCGGGCGCCGGGACGACCGGCGTCAGCGTCTCGAAACCGACCTTCGTGAGGTCCGTGTACCGCCATTCCTCCGACTTCTTCGTCGGCCAGGGAAGGGCGGTGAACCGTTCCCATGCGGCGGCCCGCGCCCCCGCGATCGCTTCCGGCTCCGTCAGCCTGCCGGCAAGCATATCGAAATCCGCCGTGGCCAGCGTCGACTGCGCCGGCCCGGCCGTCATCGTGCTCATATCCCGAGAATCCCTCGTCGTCCGTGTCCGGGAGTGGGAGTTCGGACGGCTATCCGACCGACCCTTCCATCTCCAGTTCGATCAGCCGGTTCAGTTCGATCGCGTACTCGAGCGGCAGCTCCTTGGCCACCGGCTCGATGAAGCCGCGCACGATCATCGCCATCGCCTCCGCCTCGTCCAGGCCACGGCTCATCAAGTAGAAGAGCTGCTCGTCGCCCACCTTCGATACCGTGGCCTCGTGCCCGATCGACGCCGTGTTCTCATCAATCTCGATGTAGGGGTAGGTGTCCGTCCGAGACTGCTCGTCGAGCAGCAGCGCGTCGCACTCGACGTTGGACTTCGCGCCTTCCGCGCCGTCATACACCTTGCACAGTCCGCGGTACGAGGAGCGCCCGAGCCCCTTCGAGATGGACTTCGAGGTGATCTGGGACGTCGTGTTGGGGGCGGCGTGGATCACCTTGCCGCCCGTGTCCTGGTGCTGGCCGTCCCCCGCGTACGCGATGGAGAGGATCTCGCCGTGCGCCCGCTCTCCGACCAGGAAGCACGACGGATACTTCATCGTGAGTTTCGAGCCCAGGTTCCCGTCGAGCCACTCCATCTTCGCGTCCTCGTGCACGAGCGCCCGCTGCGTGACGAGGTTGTACATGTTGTTCGACCAGTTCTGGATCGTGGTGTAGCGGAAGCGCGCGCCCTTCTTGACCACGATCTCGATGACGCCGGAGTGGAACGAGTCCGTCGAGTAGACCGGCGCCGTGCAGCCCTCGATGTAGTGGGCCTCGGCCCCCTCCTCGCAGATGATGAGGGTGCGCTCGAACTGGCCCATGCGCTCCGCGTTGACCCGGAAGTAGGCCTGGAGCGGAATCTCCACCTTCACCCCCTTCGGGATGTAGACGAACGATCCGCCCGACCACACGGCCGAGTTGAGCGCCGCGAACTTGTTGTCGTGCGTCGGAACGACGGTCGAGAAGTACTGCCGGAACAGCTCCGGGTGCTTCGCGAGTCCATCCTCGATCGACTCGAAGATCACGCCCTGCTCCTCCCACTGTTCCTTCAGGGAGTGGTAGACCATCTCGGACTCGTACTGGGCTCCGACTCCGGCGAGCGCCTTACGCTCCGCCTCGGGGATCCCGAGCTTCTCGAACGTGTCCTTGATCTCCTGCGGGACATCGTCCCAGGACCGCTCCATCTGGTCCTGCGGCTTGAGGTAGAAGTAGATCTCGTCGAGCGTGTCCTCGAGCTTCGAGAGATCCCCGCCCCACTTCGGCATCGGCTTGGAGTAGTAGACGTCGAGCGCCTTCAGTCGGAACTCGAGCATCCAGTCCGGCTCCTCCTTGTGATGCGAGATCTGTCGGACGATGTCGCTGGAGAGGCCGGGGACGGCCTTGAAGACGGGCTTGTCCTCCGTGACGAAGCCGTACTTGTACTCGTCGAGCCCGAGCCCGGCGATGGTCTCGTTCTGAGGCATGGTTCTTCCACCTTCCCTTACGGAGTCAGACGGCCGCCGCGGCCTGATGCAGCCAGTCGTACCCCTCGGCTTCCAGCTTGTCGGCAAGCGAGGCGCCGCCGCTTTCCGCGATGCGGCCGGCCATCATCACGTGCACGACGTCCGGCTGGATGTAGTTGAGGATCCGCTTGTAGTGCGTGATGAGCAGCACGCCGAGCGCCTCGTCGGCTTCCGAGAGGCGGTTCACTCCGCGGGCCACGACCTTGAGCGCGTCGATGTCGAGTCCGCTGTCCGTCTCGTCCAGAACTCCGAGCGCCGGCCGAAGCACGGCCATCTGCAGGATCTCGTTGCGCTTCTTCTCGCCGCCGGAGAAGCCGTCGTTCACATACCGGGTCGCGAAACCCGGATCCATCTTCAGCATCTCCATCTTCTCCGTGAGCGTGCGCTGGAACCCGAACACGTCCATCTCCTCGCCCTCGCCCAGCCGCGAATTCACGGCGGTGCGCAGAAAATTGGCGATCGAGACGCCCGGGATCTCCGCCGGATACTGGAAGGCGAGGAAGATCCCCGCGCGGCTCCGCTCATCGGGCTCCAGCTCGAGGACATCTTCCCCCTCGAACAGGATCTCTCCGGCCGTCACCTCGTACGCGGGATGGCCCGCGATGACCTTGGCGAGCGTGCTCTTGCCCGAGCCGTTGGGTCCCATCAGCGCGTGCACTTCGCCGCGCTCGAGGTCCAGGTCGACGCCGCGGAGGATCTCCCCGTCCTCGCCTTCGACCTTCGCCCGGAGTCCGCGTATCGACAGAAGCGGTTCTGACATTCGTGTCCTCTTGGTGCGAAAGGCCGGCCGCCCAGGGGCGCCGGCCTGGAAATACAGCGTTCAATTCAAGATGAACCGATAACGATTATCGGCGGGACAAAGTACGCGGCGCACGGCCCCATATCAAGCCTCGTTGAGACCCGTTCTCAACCGTGGTGACGTGATCGCGGCCCGCCGGTCTCCGTCCGCTTCGAGTATCGGCGGCCCGCTGCACGCACTTCGGCGCAACCGTAGGTTGGCGGCCATGAAAGCGGCCTACTTCGAACAACACGGGGGGCCCGACGTCATCCGCATCGGCGACCTGCCCGAGCCGGCGGCGGGCCCCGGCGAGGTGCTGATCCGCGTGCGCGCGGCGGGCCTCAATCACCTCGACCTGTGGACGCGGCGCGGTCTGCCGGGACTCACGCTGACGATGCCGCACATCGGAGGGTCGGACGTGGCGGGCGAGATCGCGGCGACCGGGGCTGGCGTGGAGGGCTGGGCCCCCGGCGACCGGGTCGCCGTAAACCCGGGCCTCTGGTGCGTCGACACCGACTGCGAGTGGTGCGCCCGCGAGGTGCACCCCCTCTGCACGACGTACCGCATCCTCGGCGAGCACGTGCCCGGCGGCTTCGCGGAACAGGTAGCGGTGCCGGCGCGCAACCTGGTCCGGCTGCCCGATGGCTTCCCGTTCGCGACCGCGGCCGTGGCGCCGCTCGTATACCAGACGGCGTGGCGCGGACTCCTCTCGCGGGGGCGGCTGGCGCCCGGAGAGACGGTCCTCGTCACCGGGGCGTCGGGCGGCGTCTCCACCGCCGCGATCCAGATCGCGAAACACCACGGGGCGCGGGTATTCGCGGTCACGAGCGGCCCGGAGAACGTACGGCGCGTGGAGGCGCTCGGAGCGGACCTCGTCATCGATCGTCTCGAGGAGGATTTCTCGCGGCGCGTGTGGATGGAGACGGGGAAGCGCGGGGTCGACCTCGTCCTCGACAGCGTGGGCGCGGCGACGTGGGAGGGTTGCGTGCGCGCACTGGCGCGCGCGGGCAGGATGGTCGTGTACGGTGCGACGACCGGACCGCAGGGCACGCTGAACATCGCGCGCCTGTTCTGGAGTCAGACGTCGGTCATGGGGACGACGATGGCGACGCGTGCCGAGTTCGAGGCCGTGATGGGGCTCGTGCTGGACGGCACACTCACGCCGGTCGTCGATGACGTGTGGCCGCTGGACCGGGCGCGCGAGGCCCACGAGCGGCTGGAGGCGGGCGGCGTCTTCGGGAAGCTCGTCCTCGAGCCGTGAACCCGGCAGCGGCTCCGGGGCGCGCCGGGCGGTTCCGGAGCCTCGCGGAGACCGCCTTCGACATCCTCGTGATCGGCGGCGGCATCTCCGGCGCGGCCGTCGCGCGCGACGCGGCCCGCCGCGGTTTTCGCACCGCTCTCGTCGAAGCCGCGGACTTCGCGTCGGGCACGAGCAGCCGTTCTTCCCGTCTCGTCCACGGCGGCCTGCGCTACCTGGAGCACTTCGAGTTCGACCTCGTGTTCGAGGCGAGCCAGGAACGCCGGACCCTGCTTCGGATCGCGACCCACCTCGTCCGGCCGCTGGAGTTCCACTTTCCCATCTTCCGGGACGGCCGCGTCGGCCGGAGGAAGCTGGACGCGGGGCTGTGGCTCTACGACGCGCTCTCGCTGTTCCGGAACATCGAACGCCATCAGATGCTCGACGCCGAGGGGATGCTCGCCCGTGAACCGGAGCTGCGCGCCGAGGGGCTGCTCGGCGGCGCGCGCTATTTCGACGCCCAGGTCGACGATGCGCGGCTCGTCCTCACCACCGTCGTAGCGGCCGTCGAGGCCGGCGCGACCGCGGTCAACCGGGCCGAGGTCGTACGTGTCGACGCCTCCGACTGGCCGGGCCACCGGGCGCGGGTCAGGGACGTGGAGAGCGGAAGGGAAGTGGAGGTCGACGCGCTTGCGATCGTCAACGCCACCGGCGTGTGGGCCGAACAGATGCTCGACCGCGTCACCGCGGGCTCCCGGGGGCCCGCCCGGGGCGGGGAAGCGGCGCCCGCGGTGCGCATCCGTCCTTCGCGGGGGACGCACATCCACGTGGCGCGCGAACGGGTGGGGCACTCCGGCGCTCTGATCTTCGAGGCGCCCCAGGACGGCCGTGTGATGTTCATCCTTCCGTGGCGGGAGGACCTGACCCTCATCGGCACCACCGACGAGTTCTTCGACGGCCCGCCGCACGAGGTCGCGGCCACTCCGAGGGACATCGCCTACCTGCTCGAGGCCACCCGTCGCCTGCTCCCCGCCTCGAGGCTGGGACCGGAGGATGTGGTCAGCGCCTGGGCCGGCCTGCGGCCGCTCGTCGCGCCGCCCGCGGCCGGCGCCGACGAGGGCGCCATCTCGAGGGAGTTCGAGGTCCATCAGCATCCCCCGGGCGTCTTCACCCTCAGCGGAGGAAAGCTGACCTCTCACCGGCACATGGCCGAGACGACGGTCGATCGCGTGCAGTCGTTCCTCGCGCCGGCGGGCGTGAAGGCGCTTCGGAAGGTGGACACGGACAAGGTTCCGCTCCCCGGGGCGCGGTTCCGGGATCTGGACACGCTCCGCGGCCGGATCCGGGCGCGTGCCCGCGAGCAAGAGCTTGAGCGCGCCTCCGCCGACCGGCT
Organism: Candidatus Palauibacter scopulicola; assembly: GCF_947581915.1. Taxonomy (NCBI): domain Bacteria; kingdom Pseudomonadati; phylum Gemmatimonadota; class Gemmatimonadia; order Candidatus Palauibacterales; family Candidatus Palauibacteraceae; genus Candidatus Palauibacter; species Candidatus Palauibacter scopulicola. Next base: position 18,002 of record NZ_CANPWG010000038.1, on the reverse strand, counting down.
CACGCGCGCGTACGGGACGAGAGCGAACCGGGTGCTCGACCTGGTGGAACGAAACCCGCGGCTCGGTGAGCGGGTCGTTGCCGAGCGGCCGCACCTTCTCGCCGAAGCGGTGTATGCGGTGCGGAGCGAGATGGCCCTGCACGTCGAGGACATTCTCTTTCGACGGATGCGGGTCGGCCTCGAGACGCGCTCCGGAACGCCGGAGGCCGCGCGCCGCGTCGCCGAAGTCGTGGCCCCGGAGCTGCACTGGACGGAGGAACAACGGATGGAGGAAGTGAAACGGGCGCTGGCCTTCCGGGCGGTGGACGACGGAGCGATCCGCGAACTGGCGGCCCGCGCGAAGGAGGCCCACTGAAGCGGCGGGCTTTCCGGCCGGCCCCCGCGCTTTCCGCGCTTGCCTGCCTCGCGGCCGCGTGCGCTCCCGCGGACGATCCCCCGGATTCGTCCGGGGTCCCGCCCGATTCCGTGCTGTCTGGCGGCAACGCCGGGCTCACCCTGCTACCGGGCGAGGGTCCGACCCGCGAATACCGGATCCTGCTGGTCAATCCGCTCGACATCGACGCGTACGTGTTCGCCGCGGCCGGAGCCGGAAGCGTGGTGCTCGACACGGTGCCGCGCCGGGATTCCGTCCGCGTGAACATTCGGGTGCGCGCCGACCTCGTCCGGCTCGAGGCCCGGGGCGCGGAAGGCACGGTCCTTGCGGAGACCGATCTCGCGCTGGCCAGGGATGCCCTCAACCGCTGGGTCATCGAAGCCGACGCTTCCGTCCGGCGTGTCACCATTGGGCGAGAGAATTCGTTAAACGGCAGGAAGGCCTTATACTATGGGAGCGATCTGTGTCCGGATCCGGCGTTCGGTGCGGCGTTAGGTGCAGGGACGATGGAGGAGGGGGGACGCCATGAAGAAGCTGAGGATCGTGCTGGCGCTCGCCGCGAGTATCGCGATGATCGTCGTCGGGCAGCGTCAGGTCGGCCAGAAGGATGTGCGGGCGCAGAAGGCGGACATCCAGGGAGTCGATTCCGAAAACGAGGCCTTGTTCATCTAGCAGCCCGTGGAAAAACCCCGCGTCAGCGCCGAGAGCGGTGAAGCGATCGCCTGACAAGGAGCGACGAGGGAGCATAGCAGCGCTACGCGACCGAGGAGCGACGCAGAGCGGAGCGTTTCAGGCGAGATGCAGTGCCGCTCGAACGCAGCGGGGCTTTTGCCACGGGCTGCCAGGCCGGCTGGCGGCCTCGCCGGTCTCTCCGTCTGAAGAGCCGTCGGGCGCTCTCGCGTCGGACGGCGACGGAGGATGACACGTGCGGGGCACCGGATGAGTCCAACAGGGGTTTTCCCACGGGCTGCCAAGTGTAGTGTCGCCCGACGGATCGGCTTGCGGCGTCGGGCGCTCCGAATCGCCCTCGCGCTGCCCGCGGTGGGGCTCGTCGCGTGCTCCGGAGAGAGCTTCGGCCCGCCGCCCCCGTTTTCGAATTGCTCGCTCCCCCTCGCGAACTTCACGGACGCCGGCGCGGAGCGCTCGAGTATCCCGGCGCTCAATAATCCCGACGTCGCCACCCGGCTCATCGCCCCCCACGTCGGTTACGTCAATCGCCGCGACATGGTGATCGGGCTCGAATTCAACGGGCAGCCCCTCGCCATCCCGCTGAAGCTCCTCTGGTACCACGAAGTTCTGAACCTGCAGGCCGAATCCGACCCGGCCGACCCGAGTGCGACGGGAGAACGACTCACGATCACCTATTCGCCGCTTACGGGGTCGGTCAGCGTCTTCGATCCGGAACCGAGCGATACGCCCGACTTCGTGGTATCCAACTACGTTCTCGACAACAACCTCGTAATGGACGACGGCTCCGGGACGCTCTACCCGCAACTGACGCGCTCCGCCACCTGCGGCCCGAGCGACGGCAGCAGCCTGACACGCGTGCCGTACGAGTTGATGGTGTACGGGGCCTGGCTCCAGGTCTTTCTGGACACCTGGATCGCGACGCGCGCGACGGGGCACGACTTCCTCTACACGCTCTATCCGTACGGGAACTATCGGGACCCGGACAACGCCTCACTCTTCTATCCGACCTCCGCCCCGATCGATCCCCGCCGCAGGCCGAAGGAGCGGATAGTCGGCGTCCCGTCGGGAACCGGCGGCATCGCGTTCGCCATCGCGGACCTGAGAGAAGTCGCGGCCCGGGACCAGGAGGGTCAGAACACGTCCGTTTGGGCCGCGAGCGCCGTGGCGCGCGGAGAACCTGTCGTGGCGTTCTGGAACTCGACCGCTCAGAGCGCGAGGATCTACCGCGCTCGCGCCAACGGGCGGCCGCTCACGTTCGAGGTTGTCGATGGTCGTCGGCAGGACGTGGAGACGGGGAGCGTGTGGAATTTTGCGGGCGAGGCCGTGGACGGACCGCTGGAGGGAGAAAGCCTCGAAGCGCATCCCGAGGCGTACCACGCGTTCTGGTTCGCCTGGGCGGCGTTCCAGCCGGATACGGAGGTGTGGGTTGCCCCGATTCCCCTCACCGGCTCCGCCGACTTCGTTCCGGCGGACGACGCGGCGCTGCCGCCTCCGGATCCGGATCTGGTGAGGCGGCGTCCCCGCTAGGGCAACGCGGGCAGCGGGTACTTCTCGAGCCAGGCGAATCCGAGTGCGTCGCTGTGGACCAGGTAGGCGCTTTCCGCTCCGAAGGCGACGAGCCGCCGGTCCTCGGGCAGTTCCACCTGCGCGAGGCGCTGTCCGCCGCCATCGAACACGTCGTACAGGTGCGCTTCCCCCGCCGGCACATGACGCCGGACCCACGCCCGGCCCGCCGCATCGACCGCGACCGCCCCGGCCGGGATCACCGGCTTCGCATCGGGCCACTCGAAGTCGGAGGGATCCAGGTCGCCCGCGCCCGAAGGCGCGCGGCTCATGGACATCCGCATCCCACTCCCGTCATCCGTGGCCTCGACGCGCAGACCGCCCCCGAGGCCCTCGATCCACTCATTCTGGTCCGCCCGCCGCACCCGCACCGGTTCGTAGGGAATCTCGGGCCCTCGCGTGACCCCGCCCGCGCGATCCAGCCACTCCAGCCGGTAGCCGTCCGCGCGCGCGACCGCCACCCGGCCGTCCCAGGCCACGTTCCACGCATCCTGGTTCGAGAACGGCACCGGCCGGATGTTCACGCTGCGGTTGTTGGCATCCCCCGACTCGACCCGTGTCTGCGCGGCCAGCCGCACCCGTCCGACCTCGGAGATGTCGCCCGTCGCCGGATCGAAGCGCGCCACCGCCGCCGAATCCGACGTGCCCGCCATCCCGTCGAGCCGCCGCTGAAAGTAGATCCCGCCTTCGCGGTCGGTCCCCACCGGGATCATCATCGTCATCCCGGTATTCGGCGCGCCCTGGGCGATGGGCCACGTCTCGCCGAAGCTGAGATCCGCCTCGATGCGGGTGAGCCGGGCGTTGCCGAGGTCGACGAGCAGCGTCGCGCCGTCCGGAAGGGGAAAGAGGCCATCCGGCGTTCGATACTCCTGCGGCCCCTGGCCCGTGTTCGTCAGCGTGTCCGCGCCGCCCCCCGGCGTCCACGCGATGACCGCGGCGCCGAAGCCGTCCGCGATGAGCACGCGCCCGTCCTCGAGTTCTCGCGCGCCGCGCATCGAGCCGAGTCCGTCCTCGAAGGTCGCGCTCGCCGTCCCGAATGAAACCCGCGGCGCCTCCTGCGCCTCTCCCACGCGGACCGCCGCCGACAGCGTGATTGCCGCCAGCGCAATCGCCGCCAGCCCGATGCGGGTCGCACCGGAGTTCCGTGCCGTGTTCATCATCGAATCCCCGCCAGTCCTCCTACCAGTTCTCTTCGGGCTCGTCCCACGTCTGGGCCCAGAATTCGTCCTCCTCGGCCCTCGCCAGCTCGAGATCGACCGGTTCGACATCCTCCGCGTCCACGCGACCCACCGTCTCGATGCGCCGCACGATCTCGTCCGTCACGCCGCTCCGGGTCGCGCGGCGCAGCCGCCGCCGGACGCGCCAGCCGACCACCGCCACCAGCACCGCAAGCGCCACGAAGATGTAACCGGTCACCGCTTCTCGCTGCTCTGGCAGCCCGTGCAAAGCCCCGCTGCGTTCGAGTTTCGCCACGGGCTGTCCGCCGTCGGGCTGTGGCGGGAACGGCGTCGCTCCCGCCCCACGAAGCTAGAGTCCGAGCCAGTGCTCGAACTTCACGAGGAAGATATTGGTGGAGGGAATCCGCGCGAGGTCGGTCAGATCCTCGCCGAGGCGGAACGAACCGTCGTTGCGGAACGACTGCTGGTCTCGGCTCCAGACGAGGAACACGGTCGATCCGGGCCGATACTGCCAGCGCAGGACGAGGTTGGAGCGGAAGGACTTCACGTTGAAATCGGGATCCGCGAAGCCGAAATCCGCCCTCCCGTCCCGGTTGGCGTCGACCTGGTAGAGCCCGAAGCCGTTCGCCTCCAACCGCCGGATCTCGTTCTCGCCGTACGTTCGGAAGCGGTCCGAGAAATCGGACGCCCGTGGATCATCGACCTCCATGAAACGGTCGTAGCTCCCCGCGCTCACGAAAGGCTGGGCGTAGAACTGAAGCGAAAGGTCCGGGCTGAACGTGTAGTTCAGGCGCGTCGTGATCGAGACCGTCTGCTGGCTGAGGCGCGCGAACACGTAGTGTGTTCCGTCGGGCGCGCTCGGTCGCGAGACGAACTGCCACGCCTGCTCGTTCCACTGCAGGCTGGGACCGATGTTGAGCTGGAGGCGGCTCGATGGCTGGAGCCTGATGTTCGGCGACAGGCCGAAGCGGCCGGTCGCGGTGTGGTACTCTCCTCCGGCGTTGAAGACGGCCCCGAGCTGAACGGGCTTGCGGGAATCCGTGAACATCCCGCCCCAACTGCTCCACTGGCTCGGCTGGTAGAGCGTGGGACCCCCGCGCAGCGCCGTGGTGGCGAGTCCCGCCCACTCCTGGTTGAACCCGGCGAAGCCGCGCCAGAAGTTCTTGAGCTGGAAGTTCCCGTTCACGTTGCCGCCCGTGAACTGCCGTTCGCCGCGGAACGTCCAGCCGGACCACGTGGCCGCGTTCACTCCCCAGTTCCGAAACGGCCCCTGCGGCCGGAACTGCTCGTAGTTCACCCAGATCGCTCCGACCCGGTAGTCCGAGTTCTGCTGGAATCCGAGGTCGTTCGCCTCGAAGCCGGGCGACCGGTTCTCACCGAACAGTCCGTAACGCCAGTTGCCGCCTCCCACCTTGGAGAAACTGACCGTCGACGTGCTGCCCGAGAGACGCGTGCGGGTGGGGTCCAGTCCGTGCCTGGAGTCCGGGCTCTGGAAGTAGTGGACGGAGGAACGCTGGATGCGCTCGATCGCCTCCGGACTCCCGCTCACCGTGCTCCCGATCAGATGGCCGCTGATCTCGTAGTTGCCGTTGGCAAACCGATGCCGGAAGTCGACCCCTCCCGTGTACGCCTGGTCCGCCAGGAAGGAGAGCGCCCCCCCGGAGTCCAGGCGCCGGTTCGTGGCCGTGGCGATGAGGCCGACCGCGCTCTCCCCGTCGCGGAAGTCCCGGATGATCCGCCCCACCGCGTAGTTCGTCACCGGTTCGACCACCTGCTCGCCCAGCGTCCCCCCCGGGGTGGAGAACTGCGCCATCTCGCTCGAGGTGAGCGCGTCGAGGAAGCCGATGGACCACCCGTTCGCCGTCTTTCCGGACAGCTTCGCCGCGCCGAGTATGCTCGTCGCCGCCGGCACGTCGCGGTAGTCGGCCGGGCCCGTCACGGACCCCTGGGGCGCCCGCCCGATGCGGCGGCTGTAGAAGAGCGATTCGTTGTTCTGGTCGTCGCCCGGGCCGACGGAAAAGCCGAAGATGTCGGATCCCTCCTGGAAGAACGGCCGCTTCTCGGGAAAGAACGTCTCGAACGCCGAGAGGTTCACGACGGACGGATCCGCTTCGACCTGACCGAAGTCGGGGTTGACGGTGACGTCGAGCGTGAGGTTCTCCGTGATTCCGTACTTCAGATCGCCTCCCACCGTCTGACGCAGGGCAGTGGCGGTGTAGAAGGGATCGGCGGCGGTGCCGGGCGCCCGCGTCGCCGAAGAGAGGACGTAGGGCCGTACCTCGAGATTGCGGCGCGGCCGGAGGTCCCGAAGGTCGCGCAGCGTGCCGAACGCGGAGACGAGCCGCGAGCCGTCCTCGGGCAGGGGCGACCACACGCTCGCCTCCTCCAGGCGGGCGATCTCCCGCCGGAAGTTGATGCCCCACGTGCTTCCGGCGCCGTCCTCGGAGGATCCGGCGAACCGGAGCTGCGAGAGAGGGATCCGCATTTCGGCGGTCCAGCCGGTCTCGTCCGTGCGCGTCGCGCTTTCCCACACCGCGTCCCAATCGTCGTCCGCCTGCGTGTCGGAGAACAGCAGCCCGTCGCTCTGGACGCCCGCCACGCTGACGGCGAAACGGAACGCGGTGCGGCGATCGAAGTAGCTGTCGAACGCGACGTGAAAGATGTCCGTCGTCACCTGCTCGTCGCGGCGGGCGAGCCGGCGGATGATCCCGGCGGGGTCGCTGTCGTACATCCGCGCGCCGACGTAGACGGCGTCGTCCGTGTAGAGGATGCGGACCTCGGTGCGCTCGCTGGCGGGCTCGCCCGGGTCGGGCCGGAACTGCACGAAGTCGCGGGCAGTCGGGGCCCCGCTCCAGGCGGGTTCATCCAGCCGTCCGTCGATCTGCGGCGGCTCCGTGGCCCGGATCGCCTGCAACACGGGCGCCGCGGCGCCCCGCGCGGATGTCTCGCCGCCGGTCGCGGAATCCTGCGCCGCGAGCGGCGCGGCCAGGCCCATCAGCAACCCGAACGCCGCCAGCCGGCGCACCGGACCGGCGGAATCTATCAAGAACGAGGAAAACCCCAACGTAAACCTTCCTTAAGTCAGCCGAACCCCGGCGGCCCGTGGTCAACCCTGCTGCCACGGGCTGCTCACCTTGCGAAGTAGGACGTGTCGAGCCGCCGAAAGGTTGCGGTTCGTCGTGGCCCGTCGCGTTCTTTCCGGGAACGAGGCTGGTTGAAAAAAAGTTGCAGCGGGTCAGCCGCCGGCGTCGGCCTCCAGGCGGGCGATCTCCGCCTCGGACGCGATGTAGCCGAACCCCGCCCAGCCGGAACCCTCGAGGATGCGGCGGTACATCTCCGCCGCCTGCGCCTCGCGGCCGTTGTAGAGGTGCCAGGTCGCGACCCCGTAGGCGACCGCCACGCCCGCCGGATCTCCGCTCTCGGGATCCCACAGCTCGTCGGCGTCGAGTTCCCCCTTGTACATGAGGAGGAGCCGGTGATAGCTGGTGTTCTCGATGACATCGAGATCCGCCGTCACCGGTTCGAGGACGGCCGCCGCCTCCGCGTCGCGGCCCAGACGGCGGAGCGCCATGTACCACCAGTGCGAGATGGCCACGAGCTGGTCCGGGTTCGTCGTCACGGCCATGTAGGCCTCGTAGGACGGAAGCGCGCCCTCGAAGTCGCCCTGCAGGTAACGGGCCAGCGCCAAGTGGTAGTGGATGTTCGACTGCAGCGTGCTCGTCGGGATGCCGCGGGCGTTGGGCTGGCCGTCCGGCTCGACCTCGTCCTCCTCGCCCCGCACGAGGCCGGCGGCGTGAGACAGGTCCTCGATGGCGCGGTCGAACTCCCGGACGCTGATCCAGCGGTGTCCCCGATGACGGTACATGCGTGCGTCGTCCGGGTGCTTCCCGATCCCCTCCGAGAAAATCTCGATCGCGTCGCGATAGGCTCCCGTGTACCCGACGCGCCGGCCGAGCCAGATGATCGCGTCCGCATCATCCGGATCCGCGTCGTAGTCCGCACGCGCCACTTCGATGTCCTGCGCCTGCTGCGCCGAAGCGGGGGACGGATAGAGAGGTTCGCCGAGGAGGGAGATCGCCTCCGCCCCCTCCGGGAGTCCGGCCCCGGCGGCGGGGGCTTCGCCGTCGTCCGCCGCCTCCCCGCAGGCCGCAAGGGCGAGCGCGAGCACGAGGGTTCGGAGTTCCATTCGATAGCGTTTCATCGTTTTCCTCGCGAGAGGGTTTCCGCGCGGCTCGCAAAACCCGGACCGGATCGCGAGCGTACGACGGACTGCCAGGGATCCGGCATCAGGCCGGGCCCCACCATCAAGCCGGACTCGCGGCGGCGCCGCAAGGGAGGTGGACATGACCGAGGAACACAGGGTGCCGGGCGAGAACCTCGTCCGGAAGATCAAGGAGATCATCCGGGAGGGGAACGTTCGCCGCATCTCGATCCGGAACGAGGACGGAAAGGAACTCATCGAGGTTCCGCTCTCCATCGGCGTCGTGGGGACGTTGATGCTGCCCGCCTGGGCGGCGATCGGCGCCATCGCCGCGCTCGTCACGAACTGCTCGATCGTCGTGGAGCGCGAAGAGCGCGAGGGAGAAGCGAGTTCCGCGCCGGTGCCCACCAATGGCGAGGACGGCGGATAGACGGAGCGGTGGTCTCGGCAACTCCGAACCGGACGGCTATCTTGAAGGAAGCGGCGTCTTCGCAGGGGCGCCTGATCCAGAACTGACGGAGGTTTCATGAAGAAGCGCTTACTGAGATTGTGCGTGTCGCTGGTCGTCGTGACCCTTGTCGCGGGCTGCGGCGGCGGCGACACGATGGACCCGGAGCCGCCTGCCCCCGCCGGGCCCCCCGACGTCTCGGGGACCTATAGTCTCGTATCCCTGTCCGGCGCGATCACTGGGGGGGCGACGATCGGACCGCCGATCGCGGTCGGAACAGCCATGCTGTCGCAGAACCCCGCATCGGGCGAGACGGCAACCGGCACGATGTCCATGTCCCTCACGGTGACGAACCCGCTGAACGGCGAGGTAACGGAAATCGCGGACCAGGGGACGTTTACGCTACGGACGGACGGGAGCTGGGAGTTTGCGGGGCAGGAGCAGCAGAACATCGGCACGTACACGCTGGCGGGGAACGTTCTCTCCGTCATCGTGACGGAGCCTCCGGCGGCCGCCGCGACTACAGTTTGGCAGCGGCAGTAGCGGGCGGGATTCGACGAAGTCTCACGGCAGGCGCCGCGCTCGTCTTCTTCTACATGCGCGCGGTGCTCGCCTCCTTCTACGCGCGGGCGGCGCTCGCCTCCTTCTACGCGAGCGCACCGCTCGCCGCCCAGGCCCAGGACGCCATCGTCCGCGGCCGCGTCCTCGATGCGGAGACGGGCGCACCGCTCGCCGGGGCCACCGTGCTTATCCGCGACACCCCGCTGAGCGCGACGACGCGGCCCGATGGCGGCTTCGGGATCGCCTCCCCCGCCAACGGGACCTTCACCCTCGTCGTCGTGGCGGACGGCTTTCGCGTCGCCGAACGCGAACTTCGGCCCGGTCGGTCGGGCGACCTCGACATCCTGCTCGAGCGCCGGCTGTTCGACGTTCCCGAGTTGACCGTGACGGCGAGCCGCTCCGCCGTCCGGACCGGCGAGGCTCCCGTGAGCGTCGCCGTGATGAGCGGCGACGAACTCGGCAACCGCGACGCCGTGACCCTCGACGAGGCGCTTCCGTTCGCGCAGGGCGTGATCTTCAATTCCGGCCAGATGGACATCCGGGGCGCTACCGGCCTGGCGCGGGGCGTCGGCAGCCGGGTTCTCATGCTCCTCGATGGCCACCGGGTGCTCTCCGGCGTGGGGGCGTCCATCGATTTCAGCGGCCTGCCCGTGCTGGACGTGGACCAGATCGAGATCGTGAAGGGTCCTCATTCCACGCTGTGGGGGACGAACGCGCTGGGCGGCGTCGTGAACGTGATCACGAAACGCCCGCCGGCGGAGCCCGAGACCATCGTCCGCGGCTACGTGGGGCTCTTCGATACGCCGTCCCGGCACTCGTTCACGGACGAGCGCCTGAGCAGGGAAGGGATCGCCCTGCAGCACTCACGCCGCATCGGCGACATCGGTACCACCCTCTACCTGGCCCGGGAGGAATCGGACGGGTTCCGGCAGAACGGCGCGCTCGAACGCTGGCGGATGCGGCTCAAGACCGTCTTCCCGGCGGAATCCTCCAATCCCTGGGAGATCTTCGTCAACTGGACGCGAAAGGAAGAGGAGGAGTTCTTCACCTGGCTGTCGCCGGACCGGCCGCTGGAGGTCGACCCGGCCGAACTCGGAGACTGGATTCGCTCGGACGACGTCGTCCTGGGCGTGACGGCCAATCCGATCGTCACGCCGAAGCAGCGCCTGCAGCTGCGGCCGCACGTCTACCACGCGCGCAACCAGAACCATTTCCACGACAACGAGGACTTTCACCGCTCGACGCGGGTCGGCACCGACGTGCAGTGGTCGTACTTCCCCAACCGGTCGCATTCGCTGACGATCGGGGCGGAAGGCGCCTTCACCGGCGTGACCTCGAACTTCCTGGAGCCGTCGCCCGATGTGACGGACCTCGCGCTGTTCGCGCAGGACGAGATCACGTTCTCGGACCGGGTTCGCGGCTCGTTGGGCCTGCGCGTCGACTACCACAAGGCCACGTCGGCGATGGAGGACCGGTTCGTCAATCCGAAACTCGGGATCGTCTACGAGGCGAGCGACCGGCTGAGCCTTCGGGGGTCCCTCAGCCGCGGATACCGGGCGCCGAGCGTGTCCGAGCAGTTCACGTCGACGACCCAGTTCGGCTTTCGCGTCATCCCCAATCTCGAGCTGCGGGGGGAATCCGCATGGGCCAGAGAGGTCGGGGCGACCGTGACCCTCACTGATCGCGTATGGCTCGATGCGGGCTTGTTCTGGAGCGACTACACGGACCTCATCGAACCTTCGCCGGCGCCCAACAACGTGTTCGTGTTTCAGTTCCGCAACGTCGCCGAAGCCATGGTGCGGGGCGTCGACGCGGGTCTGCGAATCGGCGTGATCCCGACCCGTCTGGACCTCAACGCGAACTACACCTTCCTCGACACGAGGGATGACCGGACCGGGCGCGCGCTCCCCTATCGTTCGCGCCACAACTTCACGGCCACGGCCACCGGGTGGAGGGGCGCGGTCGCCGTCGATTTCCGGCACCGTAGCCGGGTGGAGCAGGTGCTCGCCTTCCCGCTCGACGAGCGCAGCGCCATCAACCTCGTCGACCTGCGCGTGCGCACCCGGATCCTGGGGACCCGCGTGCAGGCGAAGATCGAGAACCTGTTCCAGAAGACCTACGTGGACGTGCAGGAACGGAGTCCCGGACCCACCCGCAGCTTCCGCCTCACCGTAACTCCGCGTTTCTAGCAAACCGGTGGCTCGCGGCAATCCGGGCGCCGGCGCGCCGGTCAGGGCACTCTTCGCGGTCGGCGTACTGGCGGCGTGCGGGCTGGTGGGCTGCGAACCGTCGCCCCGCGACGCGGCCGGCGACGTCACCCGGGACCGCCTGCTCGCGACGGACACGGTCCCGGCGGAGTGGCTGACCTCCGGCCGGGATTTCGGGGAAACGCGGTATTCGCCGCTCGGGCGCATTCACGTCATGAACGCGGCCGCCGTGGGCCTCGCGTGGGAGTACCCGTGGCGGTCCCACGTCGGCTCCGTGCACTGGGGGCTCGAGGCCACTCCCGTGGTCGTCGACGGCGTGATGTACTCGCCGGGCCCGTGGGGAAGCGTTGCGGCGCTCGACGCGGCGACGGGCGAGGAGATCTGGCGCTACGACCCTCAGGTTGACCCGAGCACCACGCGAAAGGGGTGCTGCGGCCCCGTCAACCGCGGACTCGAGGTGTGGGAGGGGCGCGTCTACATCGGCACCTTCGACGGCTGGCTGGTGGCGCTCGACGCGGCGACGGGCGAGGAGGTGTGGCGCGTCGACACGTTCATCGACCGGTCCCTCTCCTACACGAGCACCGGATCGCCGCAGATCGCCGGCGACGTCGTCGTCCTGGGCAACGCGGGCGGCGACTTCGGCGTGCGCGGGTACATCACGGCCTACGACCTCGAGACCGGCGATGAGGCGTGGCGCTTCTTCACCGTTCCGGGCGATCCGGACGACGGCTTCGAGCACCCGGAGATGGAGGCGGCCGCCGCCACGTGGGACCCGGACTCGGCCTGGGAGGGCGGGCTCGGGGGCACCGTGTGGGGCGAGATGGCGTACGACCCCGGGCTCGACCTTCTCTACGTGGGCACGGGGAACGCCTACCCGTACCCGATCTGGCACCGGAGCCCGTCGGGGGGCGACAACCTCTACCTCGTCTCCATCCTCGCCATCGACCCCAAGACGGGTCGCCTCGTCTGGCACTACCAGACCGTGCCCGGCGAGATCTGGGACTACACCGCGACGCAGAACCTCATCCTGGCCACCGTCGCGATCGACGGCCGTCCGCGGGATGTCCTCCTCCAGGCCCCCAAGAACGGTTTCTTCTACGTGCTCGACCGCGCCACGGGCGAACTCCTGCGGGCCGAGAACTTCGTGACCGTCACCTGGGCGCAGGGGATCGATCTCGAGACGGGCCGGCCGATCCCGAACCCCGCCGCGGATTATCGCGACGAACCGCGCGTCGTCTTCCCCTCCTCCGCCGGCGGCCACAACTGGCAGCCGATGTCCTTCAATCCCGAGACGGGCATCGCCTACATCCCCGCCCGCGAACAGGCCATGCTGTGGCGTTCGCTGGATGCGTTCGACCACCGGCCGGAGGTCGCCTACGAAGGCTTCGCGGCCTCCTGGCCTCCGTTCCCCGAGGAGTACGCGCACCTTGCCGAGGGTCTCCCCGACATCGGCCCCAACGAGTTTCTCCTCGCGTGGGACCCTGTCGCGGGGCGCGAGCTGTGGCGGGTTCCGCGCGGCAGCATGTGGAACGGGGGCACGCTCGTGACGGGCGGAAACCTCGTGATCCAGGGGACGGCGGCGGGCACGCTCGACTTTCATCAGGCCGACACCGGCGCCCGCATCCACAGCATCCATCTCGGCACCGGCGTGATGGCGGGGCCCATGACGTACGAGGTCGGCGGCGTGCAGTACATCGCGGTCATGGCGGGCTACGGCGGGCCGCGGGGCGCCGCCTATCCGCTCGGCTCGGCGGCGTACGACTACGACAGCGCCGGGCGGCTGCTCGTCTTCAGGCTCGACGGCGGGGATGTGCCGCTACCGCCCGCGCAGGTCGTGCCGACGACGCCGGAACCGCCCGATCTCGCGCTCGACGCGGCCAGGGTCCGGCGCGGGGCGGAACTCTTCGGGGTCCACTGCGGCATCTGTCACCGGGCCTCGGACGAGCACCTCTCCGCCTATCCCGATCTGCGGCGCATGGATGGCGGCGCCTGGGAGAGCTTCGATGCCGTGGTGCTCGGCGGCGCGCTCGCCGCGAACGGCATGGCCGGCTTCGGCGACCTTCTCTCGCTGGAGGACGCGACCGCGATCCGGCACTACCTTACGAGCGAGCAGCGGCGCCTGTGGGAGGCGGAGTCGGCCGCCGATCCCGCCCCGGACGGCCGCTGACCCCTCGGCCCCTCAGTTCCCCCCCTCAGTCCCCGGCGGACCGGCGGGTCCCTCCGCCTTCATCACGTCGAGTTCCACCGTCCGCTTCAGGTCCCGGTTGATGAAGATCGGGAACGTGTACCCGCCGTACTTCTGAAGCGTCAGGTTGTTGATGCCGACGACGTGATTGAAGGTGGCCGCCTTCCCCGGCGGGGCCTGGACCGAGAACCCGCCCGTCACCTTGAACAGTTCCTGTCCGTCCTCGTCCATGCACCGGATTTCGAGTTCGTGCTCCCGGTCGGTCTCTGAAGGCTCGGCCCGGATCCTGAGGACGAGCTGCATGGAGGGGTGGGTCACCGGCATGGCGCCGGCGAAGAGTGTGTCGAAGAGGCCCATGAGGTTGAGCTTGCCGTCGCTCGAGGTGTTGGCGGCGTCGGCGAGTGTGGCCAGCACGATTTCCATTCGTCGGTTCTCCAGTAGAAAAAGAAACAGCCCGCGGTCGGAGCGTCAGCCGAAGATGCCGCCCACGATCTCGAGGATCGCCTCGAACACGCTCGCGGCCGCATCTCCCACGGCGTCGAGCGCCGCCGGGGCCGCTTCCGCAGCGGCCGCCGCGGCGTGGCCGGCGACGTGCGCCCCCACGAAGACGAGGTCCGGCGCCCAGAAGAGCGTCTCGAACAGTACGTCCGCGCCGGTGTCCGCGGTGCGCGCGACGGCCCCTTCGCGTCCCCGCGCGACGAGCCGGTCCCGTTCCAACTCCCAGATCGCCTCGAGTTCGTGGTGGTCGAACCACACGCCCTTGCACCGCTTGCACACATCGAGCGTGAGCGAGGATTGGCGGACCTGCAGCATCCGGGTGTCGCAGGCGGGACAGTTCAGGCGGGTCTTGGCCCCGCACGCAGCGCACTTCGGCACGTCGCGGTCCACGAACGCGCGGCACGCGTGACACTGGGCCCGGTGCCGCTCCTCCCGCGCCGGAATCCGCGCCCACAGCGACTCGGGCCGCTCGGAACGGAGGCGCTGCACCTCCCCCAACTCGAACCACATGCCGCCGCAACGGGCGCAATGGTCGAGCGTCAGCGGACCGGCGGCGTCTCCGGCCCCGGCCTCGAGAGACGTCTTCTCCATCGTGGTCCCGAGACATACGGGGCACGGCCAGCGCGTCTCGATCACGGTTGCGCCGCCGTCCTCACGATTCCAGCAGCCCCCGCGCGGACTCCTTCTCGGAGAGCCGCCGCACGTCGTGGAAGTCGTACACGAGGAGGCCGGAGTCCGTGATCTCGATCTCGGCCATCTCCCGCGCCATCAGCTCGTTCAGGATTTCCTCGGCCGTCGTCGTCGGTACCGCCAGTTCCCCGGCGACCTCGACCGCCGTCAGCCGCCCGCCGTGGCGGCCCGCCATCTTCAGGACTTCGGCCTCGAGGGTGTCGCGGCGGAGTTGGTCCCGCCGGTGTTCGATGCGGCGTCCGACCCCGAAGTGGCGCGCCAGGAGCAGGCCGCCGCCCGCCGCGGGCAGTCCGGCCGCGATGAAAAGTGCCACGAGCGTCCTCAGGGCGAGCGGGTCCGCGCCCGAGCGAACGGCCCCCCAGACCACGAACAGCGCCAGCGTCAGGAGAGCGACGCCTCCCAGGAGCCTGCCCACGGTGTCAGACTCCAGCCGCGACCGCGCTCACGCGGGGTCGCCCTCGTACACGAAGCGTTCGACCGCGCCGTGGATCCGCGAAACGGTCACGTCGCTCGGCGGGAGCGTGAACCGGCTCACCACGAAGGTCACGACGAAGTTCACCAGCAGTCCCCACACCCCGCCGTGCAGGCCCAGGGGATGGGGGAAGATGATGAGCGTGACGCAGAGCGTCGCGAGCCCCGCCCCGATGCCCGCGATGACCCCGGCCTTCGTCGTCAGGTGCCGGCCGGGGAAGCAGACCCCGAGGACGGCCGGCATCAGCTGCAGAGCCCCGGAACCCGAGAGGGCCACGAGCTGCACGAGGAAATCGAACGTGCTCACGGACAGGAAGTAGCCGACGGCGAGCAGGGCCACGACGATGAGCCGGCCGATGAGGATGTAGTGATTCTGGCTCGCGCCGGTGCGGATGTAGCGCTGATACACATCGCGTGTCAGTACCGTCATGTTCGCGTGCAACATCGAGTCGAGCGTCGACATCGCCGCCGCCGTCGCGCCGGCCAGAATCGCGCCCGTGAGCCAGGCCGGGGCGTACGCGAAGAGCATCTCGGGGAAGATCCGGTCCGGAATCGCGATGTCCGGCATCACCAGCGCGCCGCCAAGGCCCACGAGCGCCGCCGGGATGTAGAGCGTCATGAGATAGATCGGCGTCGTCGCGCCCAGCAGCTTGATCGTGCGAGCCGAGACCGCGGTGTAGTAGCGGATGAAGAGGTGCGGCTGGAAAACGATCCCGAACGAAAGCACGACGATCATCCCGAACCACATCCCCGGCGTGAAGAACCCCTCCGGCCCCGGAAGCGTCAGCAGGTCGGGTCGCTCCGCCGCCACCTGCCTCCACAGCTCGAGCGGTCCGCCGAACAGTTCGAAGGCGAGCACGAGCGCGCCCGCCCACACGGCGACGTACATCCACACGCCCTGGATCACGTCCGTCCAGTAGACCGCCCGCAGACCCCCCGCGATGAGGTAGCCCGCGGCGACCACGAGCAGGATCAGCGTCCCCAGTTCGAACGAGATCCGGTCCCCGGACGCGACCGAGAGGATGTAGCCCAGCCCCACCGCCTGGACCTGGATGTAGAGGATCGTGAACAGGACGGAGACGATCGCCGCCACCACCCGCACCGCATCCGACTCGTAGAAGTCCGCCAGCAGGTCGGCCGGCGTGATGTAGCCGAACGTCTTCCCCAGCGCCCAGATCCGGCTCCCGAGCACGTAAGTGATCGCGCCGACGAGCACGGTCCACGCGCCCGCCGCCCAGAACCCGATCCCGTGCGTGTAGAAGAACCCGCCCGAACCGAGGAAGGCGAACGCTGAATGGTAGGTGGCGACGACGGTGAGATAGAGGACGATGAACCCGGCCTTGCGTCCGTAGAGGAGAAAGTCCTCCAGGTCCACGGACATGCGCCGGTTCGCGATCGCCCCCAGCACGATCGTCGCCACCAGGTAAACGAAGATGAGACCCGTCGCAACGACCCACGGCTCCATCAGAGCCCCCGCCTCAGCAGGCGCATCAGAGCCCCCGCCTCTGCACCCGGATCAGTACGCCGATGAGGAGGACATAAACGACGAGCAGGTACACGTAGAGGAAGGGCAGGCCGCCGATCCACGGCTCGACGCGGTTGCCGATCCAGTACACGAGCGGCGGCTGCGTGAACGCGAACAGAACCAGGAAGAGGATGACGAGCCGGCGGCCCGTCGGCGTGCGCGGCAGGAAGTGCGACCGGAAGCGTGTCATGACGTCAAGCTAGCCGTCCCCGGGCGCCAGCGGCCAGCAGGCGTCAGCGGCCGGCGTCCTCGCCGACGATCGTCACGTCGAAGCGGTCGAGCACGAGGTCGATCGGGTTCGCGATCGTGAGCCGGCCGTCGCCGGCGAAGAGCAGGGCGACCGGTTTGCGGTCGTCCGGGCCCGCGTTACCGTCGCGGTCCAGGTCGCGCGCCACGATCAGGGAACCGGAATCGCCGCCCTTGCTGAAGTTGCAGCACACCATGATCTGACCGACAAAGCGGCCCACCTGCGACCCGGCCGACCCGTAGGTCACGTTGATCGACGCGTTGACCGCCTCCACCTCCCCGACTGTGAGGCGCGTCGTCCGCCCGTACTTCTGGACCTGCAGCCCCGGCTTCGCCGCCATCGTCGAGCTGCGCGGCGACCCATACCCCCCCACCGGCGTCTCCGGCAGCACCTCGTCCGTGCGCGCGATCGCCGCATCGATCCGGTTCGTGGCGAACGGCGACAGGACCACCGGCTCGAACGCCGTCAGCGTGCCGATCGCGTCTCCCGGATCCGAGCCGCCATCGACAGGTCCCGGCTGCAGGAGCACGTCGCCCACCTGTCCCTCGCCGCCCGGCACGAACACATGCCAGTTGCTGAGGGCGTACCGGCGCTCGCCATCGGTCACGACGGCGCCGATCGTGCCCGCCGTGGAGCGGGTGTGCCCCGTGGACACGCCCATGGGCACCGGCCGGTCGAAGCGCCCCGTGGGCACCGGCCCTTCGTCCGCCGAAACCGGGGCGTCGGGCTCCGGCGGCAGCACGCGGAACGGGCCGGCCGGCTCGACGGTGACGGGGAAGAGACCCAGCGCCTCCGGGATGCCCTGGAGGCCACGGGATACCGGGGAGGCGGCGGGGTCGACGAAGACCTTGATCGTCGGTGAGCCCGCGTCCGTAAAGCCGATCCCCACGCCGACCACGCCCGGGAGGGCGAAGAGCATCGACTCGTTGTCGCTCTGCACCTGCATGGCGGTGGCCAGCAACTCCTGGGCGGAAGCACCCGCGGGAAGCTGCGGCGGCCGCGTGGGGAGCGGCGGCGGAGGCAGCGTCGGGGGCCGCGTCGGCCAGGACGTCACCGTCCAGTGGATGCCGACCCCGACACACGTCAGGGCCGCGATGGCGATCGCGAGGACAAGGTTCCGGCGCGGCGTCATCGCCTGACTTCTTCCGCGCCCGTCACGCGTTGC
>NZ_CANPWG010000037.1 GCF_947581915.1 Candidatus Palauibacter scopulicola | reverse complement strand
CGGCGGCCGCCTCCTCAACTGGTCCGCCTCCCTCAACCACGCCCCCACCGGCCCCACCTTCACCCTCGGCGCCCCACTCGGCCTCGGCGCCCCACTCGGCCTCGGCAGTGGCACGTCCGCCCCCGACCCCTCAACCCCCAACGCACCGATGATCCCCTAGCCCCGTACCAGGTCTCGTCGAGAAAGGGATCGGCAAGGGCGCAAGTAGCACCGAACCCGGTTGTTGGGTAGAGTCAGCGGACCATTAATCTCCACCCGATCCCGTACCATGTGGTCGGCAACCCAAATCGCCAGGAGGGCTGTTGTGGACCTGCAATGCACGGCGGTGTTCCGCAGGGTTCCTGAAGGCTACATCGCCTTCATCGAAGAGTTTCCCGGTGCCAACACCCAGGGCGCTACCCTCAAGGAAACTCGGTCGAACCTTCGCGAAGCCGTCGCCTTGGTGATCGAAGCCAACCGGGAAATGGCCCGCGAGGACGTCGGCGGCAGTGCGGTCATCAGAGAGCCCATCACCGTCACGGCGTGAAGCGCCGGGACTTGCTGCGGCACTTGACGCGACATGGGTGCGCCTTCCTGCGGGAGGGCGGGAACCACACCCTCTACATCAACCGGGACCTCGCCAGAAAGATCTGCAAGGATCTCCAAGTGCCCCGTCCTCCAGACAGCTAGGACGTCGAAGCGGCTGGCGCCGCTGCTCCCAGACACTCGATCGGCGGCCTCCGCGCCCGCGCCGGCTTCCTGCGCCTCGACGCCCAGGGCCGCATGCTCGCCGTCCACTCCGTGGCCGGCTACGAGGAACGCGGCCTCGGCCTCACTCTCAGCCTCGGAAACCCCGGCGGCGAGGGACTCTCCCTCTCCATGTCCCCACGCTGGGGCGACTACACCCACCGCATCCCCGGCGGCCGCCTCCTCAACTGGTCCGCCTCCCTCAACCATGCCCCCACCGGCCCCCGCTTCACCCTGGGCGCCCAACTCAGCCTCGGCGCCCCCCTCGGCCTCACCGGCGGCACGCCCACGCCCGACCCCTCAACCCCCAACGCACGATGACCTCGCACGCTTGGCGTCGACGGGACAGCGACTGCGCGATTCAGCATCCAGCGGGAGTCGAGGGGTTCAACCCGCGGTTCATGTCGGTGTCTGCCGCCGTGCGGTACGCGCTGTCCGATCGTTGGCTGTTGATCAAGGGTGAGAGCACTCGCAGGCGCCGAGCTGTCGATCAGTTTCCCCAGTTGGCGAAGAAGCTGGTATACGGTTATCTCCGCGAGGACTTCCACGGACCGGCTCATTGCCGGGGTTGCGCCTCGATCAGGGCAGCCGCGAACGGACGGAAGGGCTTCGGGTCACCCGAGGCGTGGCGACGCATTGGAACGGTTCATCACATGACCGAAGTCACGCAGGCGTTGCGCGCGCTCTCCGGGTCTTGAGGCGGGATCGGACCGCAGACTGAATCTCGGTCGGTTCGAGGACTTCGCATACGCGGTCCCACACCGCCGGTCTCGGCTTGCTTCGCACGCCTGCCGCTGCGTTGTGGTGCGCGAGCAACTCCAGGGCCTCGTCGCGCCAAAGCAACTCGACCAACGCTCGTGGATCCTGGTCGGGGTTCTTACCGGCGGGACGAATCTGGGAAAGCGAGACAGCCTCGGCGCTGCCGTGAGCCAGGAGCACCCCCCACCACGTGGGGACGAGTTGGAGGGCGGCCTCGACATGCCGCCGGCAGACGACAAGCGTAACGCGGTCCAGCACTCGATTGTACGTTGCGGCCTGCGACGCCAACCGAGTCAGCCGATCTCGACTAGACTTAATCTCGTAGCCGTGAAGCACGCCGCTCACCGTCAGCAGGTCGATTCGAGCGAGGCCTTGGCAGAGCCCCAACTCCTCGATCAAGACCATGTTCCGGTATGGCGACGTCTCTCCCTGCAGATACTTCCGAAGCTCCGAGCGTACCTCGGCGTCTCGGAAGGGGCGTTCCCGGGTCTCGGGACTGGTACCCGCTTCGGTCACGAGCAATTCGCCTGCCCCTCCCGCACCCTCCAACCCGGTCCCTTGAGCGCGTGCAGCCGGAATCCCGGCAGGTCCATGCCCGCCGGTCCCGAACTGTGGTCCAGCGCCGCGAGGATGTCCCACAGCCTGGCGGCGAGCCCGGGCGCGACTCTGCGCTCGGTCCTGCCCTCGTAGAACGCCTTCAGCCCCCGGTGGCGGAACGATGCGATCATCATCCAAGTCTAAAGCTGTCGCCCGTCAACCGACAACTGGCGCATGGAGTTACCCTAGCGGCACTCGTTCCGAACCCGGGGCGAGGCTCGACAGGAAGGGGTCATGGCGGGTACCTGCGGATGGAGAAGAAGGAGTTGGGTTCCTCGTTGGACCGGCAAGAGGAGGACCGTGACATGAGTGCGAAGAAGCGCAGGAAGGAAGATAGAAGCGGGAAGGGTGACGGAGACTCGGCAACCCGGACGACCCGATACGATACGTCCGGAGCGGAGTCATTCGAGTTTCGCGCCGGGGACCCTCACGTGCGGATACATCGACGCACCAGCGAGGAAATCGCGGAGGCGGAGCGCCGGTTCACCGTCCAGACCCACTGAAGCGTCCGCGCCCACACTTCGCCTCAGACCGGGCGCTGGCCCACATTACCGAGATCGTTGAATCCTTCCAGAGGCGCCCAATCGGCTTGGGTTAGGGGCCCGCACCCTCCCCGGTGTCGGAGGATCCCCTGGTCCTTGTGCCGCACTTAGCTCTCGAGCACGCGGTTCATCCGCGTCTGGTAGCCCTTCCCCGGAGCCTTGAAATAGGCCAGCACGGAGGGCATCAGGGTCGGCGGACGGCCTGCTCCAGCCCCTCTTGCGGGTGCAGGCGGGCGAGGAAGTCCGCCACCGGCACGCACAGGACGTCCCGCACGGCGAGCCGCTCCGCGCCCCTGTACAGCAGCACGCGGCGCGCCTCGGGGTATTCCGCGCCGAAGGCCGCCAGGCCGCGCAGATCCTCGGGCCGCACGCGGTCCGCGTTCTTCACCTCGAACGCCCAGATCCCGTCCGTCCCGTAGAGCACGAAGTCCACTTCCACGCCGGAGCGCGTGCGCCAGTAGTAGAGCCGGGCGTCGACTCCGGCATATGCCAGCCACGCCCGCAGGTGCTGCGCAACGAGTCCCTCGAGCGCGGGGCCGCCAATCTCCTCGGGACGGTCGAGCGGGCCAGCCGGCCGCAGGCTCCCGAAAACGCCGCAGTCGAAGTAGAAGAACCGGGGATGCGCCGCGAGCCGGCGCTTGGCGCGCCGCGTGAACACGGGCAGGCGGAAGGCGAGCAGGAGGTCCTCGAGCAGCTCCAGGTATCCCGCGACGGTCGTTCGGCTCGTCTCGCACTCGCGCGCGACCGCGCTCACGTTGAGCGTCGCGCCGTGCGAAAAGGCCGCCGCCTCCAGGAAGCGCGAGAAGCTGCCGACATCGCGGGCCAGTCCCTCGGCGCGCACTTCCTGCTCGACATAGAGCGCCGCGTAGGCGGCCAGCGCCGACTCCGGATCCTGCGAGGAGAAGACCGCGGGTACGGTCCCGAGTCTCAGACACCTCTCGAGATCGAAGCCGCGCCCCGCCTCGCTGGCGACCTCGACCGCGCTGGCGACCTCGACCTCGCCGGCGACCTCCTCCGCCGTCATTTCCCCGGCCATGAAGGGATGCATGGAGCGCATGGCGGCGCGGCCGGCCAGGAGGTTCACGCCGCCTCGCCGAAGCTTGCGGGCGCTGGAACCCGTGAGGACGAACCGGTATCCTCCCGCGGACTCCATGAGGTCATGGACGACGTTCAGCAGTTCGGGGACGCGCTGGATCTCGTCGATGACCACGTCGCTCCCGGGCGGCGTTCCGAGCACCAGCTCCCGCAGACGTTCCGGGCGGGCGGCCAGCCGGCGGTACTCCTCGGGCTTCAGAAGGTCCACCACGAGCGCGTTCGGCAGCGTCGAGGCCAACCAGGTGGTCTTGCCGGTCCCGCGCGGGCCGAGAAGGAAGAAGCTGCCCCGCGGAAGAGCGAGAAATCGCGTCAGTGTCGTCATAATGCGCGGCAAATTGACGACGCCACCGTCATTTTGTCAACTCACCCCGTTGACAGACCCACTGAAGCGTCCGCGCCCGCACCTCGCCTTCCGCCGGGCGTAGCGATCAGGGTCGTCTGTCGGCTAGGAAAGCGTCAGGAACCCCGCCTCCGCATCGGCTCCAAAGGCCAAGATCTCGGTTCGGTTGGAACGCAACAATGCTTGGATGTCCGCCGTGGAACAGTTTCCCCGCCGAATCCAGATGACCTTGGGAGGCGGCCCCCTTAGAAAGCTCACCTGGTGGAAGTCCGAGTCCTTCGAGAGAATCGTGAGACCGTGGTCGCGCGCGTAAGTCCAGATGGCGGTGTCGGTCGCGCGGGCCAATCCGATGTCGCGAACATGCACGGACCCCGGAAACTCTTCGGAAAGGGCGGCGACGAGACGGGGTGAGATGTTCTCGTCGAAGAGGAGCTTCACCCGGCCTGGATCGAAACGAGCCTGCGCTCGCGCGCCGCGGCGAACGCTAGCACTGCCCGGATATCTTCCGGCTCCAAGTCAGGGAAATCCGCCAGGATCTCCTCTTCCGTCATCCCCGAGGCCAAGTACTCCAACACATCGTACACCGTGATCCGGAGTCCACGAATGCACGGCTTCCCGGCTCTCTTGTCCGGTTCCAGCGTGATGCGTTCCAAATGGTCCATGCCCCAAAATACCCGGAGGCGGGATGGGAGGTCAAACTTCGGCGATGTACGGTTCCTCGGCACGGAAGCGATCCGACGCTATCTCCGGCGGAAGCCCACAACGCTCATTCATCCCCCCCCTCCGGGACGGGCTCGCCGAACGACCGCCCGCCCCTGTGGCCACGATGCGCTCCGGGAAACATCCCGACCGTCTTCCGTAACAACTACCTCGCCGCACTCCGCGCGCTGTCCCGCACGGACCGCCGGCCCGAGCCTCTGATCGACATGCTCAACTACGCCCAGCGCTGGACGTTCGCCGTCGGCTGGACCTCGCTCCCGGAGACGCAACGGGAGCTGGAAGCGTGCCACGCCTTCCTGGATTCCGACGAAGCCGACGGCGAGGGCAAGCGACTGCGCATGCCCGTCGTGACGTCCGACGCGCGCGGCCCTGCTAGCTGACCCGTCCGCGTTCCCGCGGGAACGTCCCGGGCGTTGGCGTAGCATCATGGGTAGGGCCTGCGCCTCCACTGGGTGGTCGAAGGAAGGCCTCGGGAGACGAGGATCTCGAGGTTGGCGGCGTCGGGGAGGACGGACGCGATGGCGGCCCGATCGGCCGCGGCTCCGGCGAGCGCGCCGCGGCCGCCCTGACCGCCGTCGAGGCTGGTGAGGTCCCGCACGATCGCGCGAACCCGGCCCGACCGCGGGTCGCGGAAGATGGCCGCGGGCGGACCGTTCGCCCCCTCCAGCGTCGCGGTCCCTCCGGGCCCGACCAGCGCGACGGTCGCCAACAGGTCCGCCCACGCGGGGGACACCGGAAGGGCGAAGACGAATCCCGACTCCCCGTCCCCGTCCGCCATCTCCTGCATGTCGAAGTTCAACGAGAACAGCGTCTCTCCGTCGGCGGCGGATCCCGTGAGCGTGTACGGCCCGCCGGAGCGGGGCAGCACCGGCGGCGCGTCGACGACGAAGGCCGGCTCCAGGAACGGCACGCCGTCGGCGTCGGCGCGACCCCACAGCAGGAGGGTCCGCGCGGCGCCGGCCCGCGCGGCGCTGGCCTGCGCCGACGCCGCTCCACCCTCCTCGCGAAGGCGGTAGTCGAACGCCTTGGTGAAGCTGAAATCGCTGATCCAATTCGGCTCGCAGTAGGACATCACGTCGGTCGCCCCGGGATCGACGAGTGCGCTGTCCGCGCTGTTGAAGCCCCACACGCCGATCGTTCCGTGCCGGGTCGGAAAGCCGGCATCCGGCCCCGGGGCGCCGCCGCAGGGAGCATGCCGGAGACTCATGTTGTGCCCCAGTTCGTGCGCCACGGTGGTGGAGTCGAGATTCGAGATGCTGCTCCGGCCTCCGATGAATCCCAGACCCCTGAGGCCCAGGTCATCTGCCAGATAGGGGGGCAGCCCGCCCATGTAGTAGCCCTTTTCGCCCTCGATCACGCGAATCGCCTCGATTTCCTCCAGCAACTCGTCGCTCGTCCGCGCCGTGGTGTATATGGGTTCGCGCACGTCCACGGTGAAGTGGGCGATCGGCAGCCACTGGAGCGTGGGCCCGAACAGCGGATCGGCTTCCGTCAGGTCCGCGACGCGGCTCAGGAACTCGCCCGACTCCCGGGCGGGGCGGACGACGGGTAGGTACGTGAGGTGCAACGGAGGCGCGATTCGCGCGTCAATGGCCTGCCGGCCGGCGGCCGGAATCCGCTTCGCGATGCCAAGGTCGGGTCCAAGCGTATCCTCGGGGTCGACCTCTACGACGAGTTCCAGGCCCGGCCGAACGATTTCGGCCGGGATCGCCACGTTCACCGACGCGTCGAGTCGGCCTTCTTCCACGCGGGATGGAACGGCGCCTGCCGGACCCGCAACGTCCACCGTGTAGATCTCACCGGCCCCCAGGTAAAAGCGCGCGCGCACGGGCGGAAAACCGATCGCCTCCCCGTCCGGAGCCGTGAGGAACACGCGCAGCAGGGCCGGCCGGCCCGCCACGAGGGGAACCGGGAACTCGAACGACTGCACGGACTGCGTCAGATACACGGGCGCCACTTCGCCCTCGCAGCGCGGCACGCGCGGCGCTCGCAGCGTACGGAGCCAGGCCCGAAAAATCGGATCCGCGGGAGCGCACAGCGCCGTGCCGGCCGCGCTGAGTATCGTGAGCCGCGGGAGGTCCGTGAGGCCCACCGGGAGCAGGCCCGACAACCGCGGGTTGTCGTTCACCGCCAGACTCCACAGCACGGCGAGTCCCGACAGCTCCGCCGGAACCGGGCCCGACAGATCGTTGTGCGAGAGGGAGAGGACTACGAGATCCCTCAGGTTGCCCAAGCTCGCGGGGATGGGGCCGCTCAGAGCGTTTCGCTCCAGGCCGAGTCGCGTGAGCTGCGTGAGATCTCCGAGTTCGGTGGGGATCGGGCCCTCAAGGTCGTTGGACCACAGATCCAGGGCCTGGAGTGCCGAAAGCCCGCCGATCTCCGGCGGAATCGGACCCGTCAGCGCGTTGTGGGCCAGGTGCAACTCCCCGAGCTCCGAGAGGCGGCCGATCTCCGGCGGGATCCGACCCGTCAGTTCGTTGTAGCTCAGAAAAAGATCTGTGAGCCGCAGGAGGTCGCCGATCTCGGGCGGGATCGGACCCGTCAGGTGGTTGGACCACAGCCCCAGCCCTTGGAGTTTCGACAGCCTGCCGATCTCGGGCGGGATCGGACCCGTCAGTTCGTTGTCGCTCAGCGACAATCGCTCGAGCGCCGCGAGGTCCGCGAGTTCGGTGGGGATCGAGCCCGTCAGATGGTTGGACCACAGCCCCAGCGTCTGGAGTTCCGACAGCCTGCCGATCTCCGGTGGAATGGGACCCGTCAGCGCGTTGCGGCCGAGGTGCAACTCCGTGAGGCTGGCGAGGCGGCCGATCTGAGGGGGGATGCGGCCTTCGACGCGGTTGGCCCACAGCGACAGGCTTCGGAGTTCCGCGAGCTCGCCGATCTCCGGTGGAATGGGACCCGTCAGCGCGTTCTCGCCGAGGTCCAGCTCGGTGAGTTTCGCGAGGTGGCCGATCTCGGGCGGGATCCGGCCTTCGAGATCGTTGTCGCGCAGTCGGAGCCGCGTGACGCGGCCGTCGGCGTCGGTAGAGACTCCGCGCCAGAGCGTAAGCGGTCCGTCGTCAAGCCAGCGTCTGCTGTCCTCCCAGCCCGCCCCGTTCGTGGCCTCGTAGAGCGCGATGAGGGCCGCCCGATCCGTCGAGGGGTCGATCGGCTCCGGAATCGCTGGCGGAAGTTCGGTCGGGCCGGCGTCCCCGCAGGCCAGGAGAGCCGGCAGGACGACAACGGCCGCTCGCAGCCGGACGCATCGCATCGGCCTAGCGCCTCCACTGTTCTGCGGAGGGAAGACCTCGGGAGATCAGGATTTCGAGGTCGGCGGCGTCCGGGAGGACGGACGCGACGGAGGCCGGATCGGCTGCGGCCGCGGCTCCGGCGAGCGCGCCGCGGCCGCCCTGGCCACCCGGGCCGCCGTCGAAGTTCGTGAGGTCGCGCACGATCGCGCGAACCCGGCCCGACCGCGGGTCGCGGAAGATGGCCGCGGGCGGACCGTTCGCCCCCTCCAGCGTCGCGGTCCCTCCGGGCCCGACCAGCGCGACGGT
The DNA here is from genome assembly GCF_947581915.1 of Candidatus Palauibacter scopulicola. NCBI lineage: Bacteria > Pseudomonadati > Gemmatimonadota > Gemmatimonadia > Candidatus Palauibacterales > Candidatus Palauibacteraceae > Candidatus Palauibacter > Candidatus Palauibacter scopulicola. The sequence goes on along the minus strand of NZ_CANPWG010000037.1, from coordinate 2,024 downwards.
CGCCAACAGGTCCGCCCACGCGGGGGACACCGGAAGGGCGAAGACGAATCCCGACTCCCCGTCCCCATCCGCCATCTCCTGCATGTCGAAGTTCAGCGAGAACAGCGTCTCCCCGTCGGCGGCCGCTCCCGTGAGCGTGTACGGCCCGCCGGAGCGGGGCAGCGTCGGCGGCGCGTCGACGACGAAGGCCGGTTCCAGGAAGGGCACGCCGTCGACGTCGGCGCGACCCCACAGCAGGAGGGTCCGCGCGACGCCGGTCCGCGCGACGCCGGTCCGCGCGACGTTCGCCTGCGCCGCCGCCGTGCCCTCCTCGCGGAGGCGGTGGTCGAACGCCTTGCTGAAGCTGAAATCGCTGATCCACTTCGGCCAGCAGTAGGACATCAGGTCGGAAGCCTCGGGATCGACGAGTGAACCGTCCGCGCTGTTGAAGCCCCACACGCCGATCGTGCCGTCCCGGGTCGGGAAGGCGGGGTCCGGGCCTCCGGCTCCTCCGCAGGGGGCATGCCGAAGGTCCATGTTGTGTCCGAGTTCATGCGCGACCGTAATGGGGCCGACAAGCGCGAAGCTCGTGCGGCCGCCGATGAATGCCCGGCCAGAGAGGCCCACTTCCTCCACGAGATACCGGGGGATCCCGCCCATGTAGTAGCCCGTCCCGCCCTCCAATACGCGAATCGCCTCGATCTCCGTCATCAGGTCTTCGTGCGTTCGCGCCGAGGTGTACACCACTTCGTGCAGGGCGACGGTGAAGTCGCCGACGGGCAACCACTGTCGAACGCCCGAGAACAGCGAATCGTCTTCCGTCAGGCCCGCGACGCGGCTCAGGAAATCGTCGGACGTCACCGCGGGGCGGACCATGGGCAGATACGTGAGGTGCAGCGGCGGTAGCGCCCGCACGTCGATGGCCTGCCGGCCGGCGGTCGGGATCCGCTTCGCGGTACCGGGGTCGGGTCCGAGCGTGTCCTCCGGGTCGACTTCCACCACGAGTTCCAGGCCCGGTTGAACGACTTCGGCCGGGACCGCGGCGTTCGCGGACGCGTCGAGTCGCCCTTCCTCCACGCGGGACGGCACCGTGCCCGCCGACCCCGGAATGTCCACGGTGTGGATCTCGGCATCCTCCAGGTAGAAGCGCGCGCGCACGGGTGGAAAACCGACCGCTTCTCCCTCCGCAGCCGTGAGGAACACGCGAAGCAGGGCCGGACGGTCCGCCACCAGCGGAACCGGGAACTCGAACGACTGCACGGACTGCGTGAGATACGCGGGCGCGACGTCACCGTCGCAGCGGGGCACGCGCGGCGCTCGCAGCCTGCGGAGCCAGGCCTGAAAACCCGGATCCGCGGGAGCGCACAGCGCCGTGCCGCCGGCTTGGAGCGTCGTGAGCCGCGCGAGATCCTGGAGGCCCACCGGGAGCAGGCCCGACAACCGCGGGTTGCCGTTCACCGCCAGTTCCCGCAGCCAGGGGAGGCCGGTCAGCTCCGCCGGAACCGGGCCCGACAGGTCGTTCTGCGCCAAAGAGAGGAGTTCGAGGTACGTGAGGTGGCCCAGGCTCGCGGGAATGGGGCCGCGCAGTGCGTTTCGCTCCAGCCTCAGTATCCTGAGCAGCCGGAGATCTCCGACTTCGGCGGGAATCGGGCCTTCCAGGTCGTTGGACGACAGGTCGAGGCTCCTGAGTGCCGAGAGCCCGCCGATCTGGGGAGGAATCGGACCCGTCAGTGCGTTGTGGGAAACGTGAAACTCCCTGAGCTGCGAGAGGCGGCCGATCTCCGGCGGGATCCGACCCGTCAGATCGTTGTAGTCCACCGACAGCCACCTGAGCGCCGCGAGGTCTCCAAGTTCGGCGGGGATCGTACCCTCGAGGTCGTTGGACCACAGCGACAGGCTCCGGAGCTGCCGGAGGCGGCCGAGCTCGGGCGGGATCGGACCCGTCAGGTCGTTGTTGCCCAGCCACAGTCGGTCGAGCGCCGTGAGGTCCCCGAGTTCGGGCGGAACTAGATAGCTGTTGTCCCGTGTAATCCAGCAGGGTGCAC